>JAHEME010000759.1 GCA_024643825.1 Chloroflexota bacterium
CCGGAGGACAGCGCCGCCAGTAATGGATAAGGCCCTCTGTCATGATTGTGCAATTGAATCAATAGATGATGCTGTCTAAGCAACGCAGCAAAAGCATCTTCACTTGACCATGCCACTGTGCGAATGTTCTTCAACGATGATGAGGAAGGGCCTATGAGCGTGCATTCAAAGCGAGACCAATCCAGATTATTATTAAGCCAGGGCAGATCGACATAAAGCTGGGATGGAGAATCGCCGGGCAACTGTGCGAGCAAGATCTGAACCTTCTCTCCAGCGGAGATTACCGAATTCTGGCGTCTATAGTAGACCACCGGATCGATGGTATCCGGGCAAATCACCGGATTGGGAACTGACTTCCCCGCCGCAAGCAGTTCCTGCCATCGCTGGGCCGAAGGGAGGATTGTTATAGTGGTAGCAGATTGTGATGCCGATTCGCCTATTGGCGGACTCGCCTGCCGGAACGAGCTATCTCCTGAATCAACCGAATGAGAAACGGATACCAGACGGGCATCGAATCGCTGGCCCTCGGATTCAACGGTCTTAATGGATTGCTCTCGCAACCTTCGTTGCAACAGGTCGAGAAACAGAGCTTCTGAGCTAGAGTCTCCTTCCGGGGCTTCTATGCGCACCCGCGATTCTGTGTGCAATCCGAGCACTCTGGCGGCACGGCGTACCCCACGGAGAACGAACGGTGGCTGAGAGGATCGTATTCCGTAGAGCAATTGTACCTGGGAGGTGGTAATCGGTGGGGCCTGTGTCACTTCTGAATAGAGGATAGCAAATTTTGACTCGTTGGCAGCGGGGATATGTGTGGTGCTCACCCGCTGGAAGTGAACGTCTATCGAATCATGGAGATGATTCGACTCTATATCCTGATTGATAACTTCCGCTGCTTGAACGAGGGAATCGACGATACAGGCTGACTCCAGAATATCCTCTGCAAGACCCACGTGGGTGCTCACGACTTTGCAGCGACAGGCCGCCGCTTCAAGCGTGGCACGTGGGCCGCCTTCCCACCGGCTGGCGACCAGATACAGATCAATCAGGGAGTAGAGCCGGGCAAGTTCTGTCTGGTTTAGATTATTGATGTGAGTATCATCCAGCCCTTCTACGGACTGTCCGATATAAGTGTAGGGAACGCCAAGCTCATCTAACCGACGACGAAGCCAGTGGCGACGAGGGCCAGCAAGGATAACGTGAAGGTTATGCCCACGCTGGTGAAGCATGTTCACTACTTCGGCAAAAACATCGGGGCCTTTCTGGGCTTTGAGAGTATTCAGGTCTCGGCCCAGCGTATCGCGTTGAAACGAACCGATCAGATACCGATCCGGTGGGATATTCCACCGCTGCCGGATTTCTACAAGGGCGTCGTCGTCTGGATGTACCGGGTGGAAGAGTTCTATATCGACGCTGTAAGGGATATAGGTATTGGGAATCCCTACGCTATCCATTTCATCATGGGCCTGGGTGGATTGAGTCACCCAATGGACACCCAGCGGGAGAAGGCGATGAAAGATCGGATGGGTAAAGGTATGAAAAGGCTGGTTGGCAAGGTGACAGATCACCTTCTTGCCGACCAACTTCTCCGGGGGGATTCGCAGAAGGGCTTCCCACCAAAGCGCATGAATCACATCGCAGGAATCCAACTCCATGAGATCGACAGATGACTCAATGGATTGGCGGGTCAGCCGGAGATCGTCGTTGAGTGCCCAGTTGACATTATCCCCGGCGACCAGATGGACTCCTGATCTTTTGCCCTGCGGAGGAATTCTGGCTTCAGAGACCATCTGCTTCCCAACTACTCATGACTATGAGGTTGTGTGATGGCAGGGAGAAGGTTCATTGTCTGCAAAACGAACTGCATCATATGGGCGGTGGTATATTCGTTCTGCGCACGACGATGCCCCGCCAGCCCAATGGCACGACGTTCATCTTCGTGGTTCATATAGTAGTCGAGTTGATCGGTAAGCTCATCATAGTCATCCCAGAGTACGATTTCCTGGCGATCTTCAAATTGCTGCATGATTTCCGGGTGACGCTCCACCATATAGCAGCATCCGGCCCCGATCACGACATAGGCACGCTGGCGCAGATAGAACTTGTCCTCATAGAAGATGTACTGTTCGGGATGGTTGTTGACCGATTGCACATCGCCGATGAGATCTGATCCCAGGACGATTTTAGCCTGATTGAGAATCCGATTCA
>JAHEME010000760.1 GCA_024643825.1 Chloroflexota bacterium
GAACCCAGGTATTCCTGCTCAATGACGCGGGCTATGCCTCCGATCACGATGCCCTCATCGCAGATAAGATCGCCTGGATACTGTGCGGCGGCGATCTCAGCGGGCCGGGCTGGGTCGATGAACAGTACATTCTCGACCTCGAACGACAGGCATTTGTCGAGCTGATTCAGGAGCCGAAGACGGTCGAGCGGATCTTCTCCATGCTTCAAACAGGGAAGCCGCTTCGAAACTAGCGATAGTCCGGCAAGCCACATTTCAGGAGATAACCTCATGCACGAAGCTGTGATTGTGGAAGGTGTGCGAACAGCAGTTGGGCGGGCAAAAAAAGGAACGACACGCCATCTGCGCCCCGATGACATGATGGCAACCGTGATCGTGGAACTGCTGCGCCGCACAGAAGGCAAGCTCTCCCCAGACGACATCGAAGACGTGATCGTCGGCTGCGCCATGCCCGAAGGGCAGCAGGGGTTGAACATCGCGCGGCAGGTAGCCCTGCGAGCCGGGCTTCCGGTGGAAGTGCCGGGGCAAACGATCAATCGATTCTGCTCGTCCGGGTTGCAGACCATCGCCAGCGCCGCCTACCGGATCATGGCAGGCGATGCTGATGTGATCATTGCGGGCGGCATGGAATCCATGAGCGCTGTCCCCATGACGGGGTTCCGTATTTCGCCCAATCCGTGGCTCTCTGAGCACAGCCCCGAAGTCTATATGGGTATGGGGCTAACAGCGGAACATGTCGCCGATGAGTATGAGATCACGCGGCAGGCGCAGGACGAATTCTCCCTTGGCAGCCATCAAAGGGCCGTCGCCGCCTGGGAGGAGGGCCGCTTCGATGGACAGATCGTTCCCATCGAGTTTGAGGAAGTATGGGTCGAAGATGGGGAACGCGTCGTGCAGCAGATGACTTTGCTGCGAGATGAACACATGCGTCCCGATACGACCCTGGAAGGGCTGGCGAAGTTGAAACCCGTGTTCAAGGCCAATGGCACGGTGACGGCAGGGAACGCTTCCCCACTTTCCGATGGGGCCGCCGGGGTGATCATCATGAGCCGCGAGAAGGCAGAGGAACTTGGCCTTAAGCCGCGATTGAAGTTCCGCAACTTCAGCGTGACGGGCGTTCGCCCGGAAGTGATGGGCATTGGGCCAGTGGAAGCAGTTCCGAAAGTGCTCAAGAAGGCGGGAACAACTCTCGCTGATCTCGACCTGATCGAATTGAACGAAGCCTTCGCATCGCAGGCGGCAGCCGTGACACGCACCCTCAATCTCGATGTAGACAAGCTCAACGTCAACGGGGGGGCAATCGCGCTGGGGCATCCGCTGGGCTGTACCGGAGCCAAGCTGACGGTGCAGTTGATGTACGAGATGGAGCGTCGAGACGCAAACCTCGGTATGGTGACGATGTGCATCGGCGGCGGTATGGGGGCGGCGGGCATCTTCGAGCGCGGGTAGACTCCCAGATTGCATACGCTGTCTGTTCGTGAGACCATCCTATCTTCACAGGATGGTCTCACTCTTTCTGCTGGAGAAGTAGATGGCCTCTGAAAGACGCGGCAGAACCCATCAGTTGTATATGGGGATCAACGCTGGCTATCTGGTACTGATCCTTCTGCTGCTCTCTGTGCTCGGTTCGATTAGCTGGGATGTCGGGCTTCTGGGGATCATTCGCGCGGCCCTGGTACTTTCGCTGTATCCGTCGCTCGTGCTCTTGCCCATTGCCTTGCTGCTGCGGCAGTGGAAGCTGGCTTCCATACTGGCCTTCCCTGTACTCGGCTTTGTGATCGTATTTGCGCCGTATTTTGTGCCGCGTGCGGAACTTCCTATAGAGGGCATTCCTGTCCTTACTGTGCTGACCCTCAACGTACACAAGCCGCATCCCCCCGAAGCAGCAGCCGCTATCGCGGATGTCATCCGTCAGGCCGATGCGGACATCGTAGCTCTTCAAGAACTCGGCCCATTGCCCGAAGCAAATTTCGGCCCGCTTCTCGCCGATCAGTATCCCTATCAAATGCTGCGTACCGACGAGCACTATCCCGGCTCCGGGCAGGGAATCCTGAGTAAGTTCCCCCTCGAACACGAGCGATATTGGAAGGCAGGCAGCCCGTGGAACGGAAATCTGCGCGTAGAGGTACTCGTCGAAGGGCAGCGTATCGTCATCTATGACGTACATCCTCATCCCCCCATTGAACGCGGCTTACAGTTTCG
>JAHEME010000109.1 GCA_024643825.1 Chloroflexota bacterium
CTGCTGAGGTTGAATGAGGAGATTATTCTAATGCCACTATAAGATAGTCACGGGCGCAAAACAAGTGCGGATTGTCCCATCCCCATTTGAGACTTCACTGCGCAAACTGCGTACTAGGATTTGATGGGGCATCTGCTCCACTTCTACGGGAAAGGATCAGGCTATGCGACGCGGCAGCTTGTTCGGGGGGGGTGGTATTGCTCCTGATCGGTACGTTGTTCTTGCTCAATAACTTTGGAATTCTCAGTTTCAATGTCTGGCGCACCATCGGGCCACTGATGCTCATTGCCCTCGGTGTATGGGTGATGGCAGGGAGGTGGTTTCGCCCTTCTGCCGGGGAGCCACTAAGTCTCTCCGTTCCTCTTGAAGAAACACAAAAGGCGAAGGTCAAGATTCAGTATGGCGCAGGTCGCCTGAACGTGCGTGGCGGAGCCGGAGAAGGGCTGCTGGCTTCTGGTATGTTGTATGGTGGGGCAGATACCGACATGCGCCGTACCGAGGAAGGCCAGGAGCTTCGCCTCTCTTCGTCGGTAGACTTCCCCTGGAACTGGAGGCATGGAGAGCGTGGATGGGATGTAAGCCTTACGAATTCGATCCCCCTGACGCTTGATTTTGAAGGCGGAGCATCGGAGACCCGCCTCGATTTGACTGATACCCGCATCACCGATCTGCGGATTAAAACGGGTGCAAGCGATACCAAGATTTGGCTTCCTTCCAATGCAGGATATACGCGCGTCGTGGCGCACACCGGCATTGCTGCTCTGGAGATACACATTCCCGAAGAGGTAGCTGCCAGCATAAAGACAGAAGGTGCGCTTGCCGAGGTGCAGTTGGGAAAGACGCGTTTCCCTCACCGGGGGGATCGGTATCAGTCGGAGAATTACGAGACTGCTGAGAATAAAGTCGATATTCGGGTAGAAACCGGGGTTGGTTCGCTAAAGATTGTGTGATCTTCCGATCAGAGAAGAAACAGCCCCGGATCGTCCGAGGCTGTTTTGCTTCCTCAGAAGGGGTACACGAGGGGTACGAGAATCAGTACGCCCAGCCCCGCAAGAATCACTAGAGGCAACCCCAGCCGTCCATAGTCGATGAAGCGATACCCGCCGGGGCCCATCACCATGAGATTGGCAGCATGGGCAATCGGCGAGAGGAATGCCGTCGATGCGCCGATCCCCATCGTGACAGCCATTGCTTGGGGGTTCAACCCATTGTGCAGAGCGACGGCAATCATCGTCGGGCCAATAATTAGAACAGCCGCCGGGCCTGACGTTAGCTGGGTGAGGCCGACAGTCAGAGCAAAGACGAGCAGCACCAGGCCGTGCAACCCGACCAGGGAGAGAAGGTGTGGAATGGACCCTGCAAGAGAATCAGTGATCCCTGTCGCTTCCAGGGCTTTTGCCATCGGCAGCATTCCGGCGATCAGGAAGATCACCTGCCACTGCACGCTTGCGCGCGCCTGTTCGATGGTCTCACAACCTGTAACCACGACGGCAATCCCACATACCAGTGCAGCAAGTGCGGTGGGCAGTAGGCTCGTTCCGACCAGAACCAGAAATACCAGCAAAATTCCCAGCGCGATGGGAGCATTCTTGCTTCCTCGTGGGATTTCGGGGAGTTGAGTAAGCACCAGAAAGTCTGGCTCCCGATTGAGGATGTTGAGACGATCTGGCGTTCCCTGAACAAGCAGCGCATCACCCCGCGCCAGAGGATACTCGTTCAGATGCGAACGAATGGCGCGCCCTTCATGCCACATGGCGAGAACGTTAATGCCATACTTATCTCGAAAGGCGATCTCTCCCAACGTCTGCCCTGCCAAGTTGGTATGTGGAGATAGTGCTACTTCTGCCAACTCATTGTCATTCGCATACAGCAGTTGGAGGTCACTTTCTGCAGGATCGGAAATCGCCAGGTTTAGACTCTCTGCTGCCCGAACAATGTCATCCGGACGGCCTGAGACGAGAAGTAGATCGTGCAGTTGGATCGGCATAGTAGGGTTGGGGGGGACGTGACGTGTCCGTCCCTGCACGACAGCGCACGCTGTGAGTCCATAGTCATGCCCCAGGTTGCTCTTGCTGAGAAGCGTCCCCACCAGAGGCGATCCTGGTCGAACTTCCGCTTCAAACAGCCGGGTTCCCAGTACATACGTTTTGGTGAGTTCTTGCCGTGTTTCCTGGAGAGCCGTCCACTCATCCATCGGCGAACGCTGTGGGAGCAGTCGTGCGCTTAGGAGGGTCAGATAGCCAATCCCCATCAACGCAATCGGCCCGCCAACAGGCAGAAACGAGAAGAGGGTCAGCGCCGGAAGATCCCGATCAACCAACATCGTGCTGAGAAGTAAATTGCTGGTGGTGAGCAGCGTAGCCATACCGCCCAGCAGTGCGCCGTAAGCGATGGGCATGAGCAACAGAGAGGGGCTTAGGCTCCGGCGGAAAGCGATGCGTCGGCCCACAGGCGCGATCAGCGCAACGGAGGCGACCGTATTCATCATCAGAGAAGCCATCCCCGCCGCCAGCGACATCACCCCGACCAGCGTGTGTTCGCTGCGCTCCTGCGTGAGGGTCAGCAGTCGCTGGCTGAGGTATGCCGTCACGCCTGTATGATTGAGTGCGCTGGTGATGATGAACAACCCGATCAAGGTAACAATGACCGGACTGCCAAACCCACTCAGGAGAGCGGGCAAATTAAGGATGCCACCAATACCCAGACCGCACAGAACCATGAGTGCAATCAGGTCGGGCGCAAGTGCTTCCGAAATGAATAGGATCAGCGCGATCCCGGCGATGGCTAACACGATAATCGCCGCGCTGTTCAAGTGATGCCCCCAGGGTGGTAGAGTTTTGACTGATGGAATTATAGGTTATGATCGGCTTCTAATCGAGATTTGGAGGCAACGGGCCAGGTGCAATCAGCCGATTCGAGTCACGACCCGGACTCTTCACCGGAAGCCAATCCCACCGATTTCGTGTGGAGTTATCGGGGCTATCAGCTTAGGGCGAGCGAGTTTACCACCTCGATGGTGCATCTGTTTCGTGCGGAGATTTCCCGCGCGAATGTATGGCGACAACGACTCGATGCCACCACGAACTGGGCCGTCATCGCCACCGGAGCCGTTATCTCCTTTGCTTTTAGCTCGGAAGCGGTCGGCAGCCATGCTGTGATCATTCTCAACACCCTGCTCGTGACCCTGTTCCTGGGAATTGAGGCGAGGCGCTATCGATACTATGAACTATGGAGTTCGCGCGTTCGGTTGATGGAGACCGATTTCTTTGCCGCGATGCTGGTTCCTCCCTTCCAACCATCCGCCGATTGGGCCGAGAGTCTGGCAGAGAATCTGCTTCATCCCGATTTTCCGATTTCAATCTGGGAGGCGCTCGGCAGGCGGCTGCGGCGAAATTATCTCTGGATCTACCTCCTGCTGGGAACCGTGTGGATTCTCAAGATTTGGATTCATCCAACAGCCGCCGCCTCAGTAGATGAGTTTCTACGCCGCGCAGCGATTGGGGCGGTTCCCGGCTGGCTGGTGCTGATAATTGGTCTCGTATATAACGGGCTGCTGGTGATGCTCAGTCTGCTGACCACAAATCTGCGCAGAGCTTCAGGAGAGGTCCTGCCTCGCTACGGGGAAGGGATCGACCTAAGCAAGATACTACAGGCCAACGGGATCAAGCCGGGGAGGACCGGAGCCTGGTTCCGCTCCAGCAAAAAGCGCCAGCAAATCCTGACCCTGATCATCACCGATCAGCCCCAGAAGGTCGGCGATCACATCATGCAAGAAATGCGGCGGGGTGTCACCAGGCTGGATGGAACAGGCATGTTCACCGGGAAGCCTCATGCCGTCCTCCTGTGTGCCCTGACTGTAACCGAAGTGCCGCATCTCAAATCCTTGGTTGCAGAAACGGACCCACGTGGCTTCGTGATCGTCACCCCGGCAGAAGAGGTTCTTGGTGTAGGCTTTGTCCCCTTACAGGATCAATCCTCTTGATCAGGTGGCTCATTGACGGGCTTCTCGCTGATGTGTTAGGATTTCGCGCTGAGATTGGCGGATCGAGGGCTGCGTGAAAACAAAACGCTGGAATTTGGCAGCACAGGCGTCAACCGAATATGTCGAGCGCCTGCGTCAGGAAGGCATTCAACCCACTCTGGCGCAGGTTTTCTATGCGCGCGGCTATGATCAACCAGAAGCCGCGCTGGATTTTCTCGGAGCCTACCAGCAAACTACCGATCCGTTTGTCATGGCCGGGATGGAACGCGCTGTCGAGCGCATCTGCCAGGCTATTGAAGCCAGCGAACCGATTGCGATTTACGGTGACTTCGACTGCGACGGGGTTACTTCGACCGTACTTCTGACCGAAGTGCTGCGTCGCCTGGGGGCAAATGTGCGCCCCTACATCCCGGATCGCGTCGATGAAGGGTATGGCTTGAATAGCCCGGCCTTGCACTGGCTGGCAGAAAAGGGCTGCGGACTGGTCATCACCGTGGACTGCGGCATTCGCTCCGTGCAGGAAGTCGCCGATGGAACCAGCTACGGCCTGGATATGATTCTGAGCGACCATCACAGCATTGGCCCGGAACTCCCTCCCGCGCTGGCGATCATCAACCCCAAGCAGGCGGATTGTCCGTATCCAGAGAAGATGCTGGCAGGCGTCGGGTTGGCCTTCAAGATCGCCCAGGGTGTCCACGCGGAAGCCGTGCGTCGCGGCTACGCCGGGGCCGATGAGTGGACGCCCGACGAGTGGCTCGATCTCGTCGCCATCGGCACCGTCGCCGATATTGCCCCCCTGCGCGGCGAGAATCGCGCTTTGGTGCTGCGTGGGTTGGAGCAGCTTAACCGCCCGAAACGCCTAGGGCTGCGCGCCCTGTATGGCGTGGCAGGGATCAGGCCCGGCTCTGTATCCGCGATCACCATCGGCTTCATTATTGGGCCGCGTATCAATGCGGCGGGTCGATTGCGGTCAGCGTATCTGGCAGCAAAACTGCTGTCAACTCAGGATGAACAGGAAGCCGCCAGCCTATCAGTCGAACTCAATACGATCAACCAAGAACGCCAGCACAAAACCCGCGAGATGCAGGCATGGGCCGAAGAGTCTATTCCCGGTGAACCGGGCGAAGTCCCGCTGGTGTTTGCCTCCGATGATCGTTTCGAGCAGGGCGTAGTGGGGCTGGTTGCCAGCCGCCTGACCGAAGAGCACTACCGCCCCTCAGCAGTAGTGCAGATCGGAGAGGACGAGAGTCACGGTTCCTGCCGCAGCATCCCGGAATTCCATATTACGCATGCGTTGGAAGAATGCCGCGATCTATTGGAGCGTTTCGGCGGCCATGCCGCCGCCGCCGGATTTACGGTACAAAACGAGAATATTGAACCCTTGAAGGAACGCCTGATTCAAGTCGCGGGGAAGGAACTCGCAGGCCGTGAACTCTTCCCTTCGTTGAGCGTAGATGCCGAGATTCCATTACGTCTGTGCAGTCTGGAACTGGCCGATAGTCTCGCCAAATTGGAACCCTGCGGCGAAGCCAACCCGCTGCCTCTGTTCGTCACGCGTGGCGTGACCATCGTTGGGCGGCGGCAAATTGGCGCAGATGGCAAACATCTCAAGCTGGAAGTCACCTCCGGCGGTGATCCAGTGGAAGCGATTGCCTTTCGCATGGGGGAAGATTCAGATACCCTCCCCCTGTATGTCGATGTCGCCTATCATCTCGAAGCCAACGAATGGAACGGGCAGCGTCGTCTTCAGCTAAACGTGCAGGATATTCGCCCGGCTGCCGGGCAGGAATAGTGTAGGATCAGGGTCTATGAAAACCATTCTCGTAACGGGCGGAGCCGGGTTTATTGGAAGCCATCTGGTCGATAAACTGCTGGCGCGCGGCGACCGTGTGATCGTGCTCGACAACTTCAACGAGTACTACGACCCGAAGTTCAAGCGCGCCAACGTCATCGGGCATCTCAAGCACCCGAATTACACGCTGGTTGAGGGCGACCTGCGCGATCAGCCGCTGGTGGCTCGCCTTCTGGAAGAACACCATCCGTCGATTGTCGCGCATCTGGCAGCGATGGCAGGCGTACGCTATTCCATCGAACGTGCCCCGTTATATAACGACGTCAATGTGCAGGGGACGACCTATCTGCTTGATGCTGCCCGCCAGACCGGGGTTGAAAACTTTGTGTTTGCCTCCACTTCGTCGATCTATGGCGCGACTGATCAGACGCCCTTCCGCGAAGATCAATCCACCGATAAGCCGCTTGCGCCCTATCCCGCAACCAAAAAGTCCGGGGAGGTCATGGCACACGCTTTTCACAACATATTTGATTTGAACGTGATCGCGCTACGCTTCTTCACAGTCTACGGGCCGCGCGTTCGCCCCGATATGATGGCCTACATGGTCATGGATAAAATTGTCAATGGGCAGGAGATCATCGTTTACAACGATGGCGAACTGCACCGCGACTGGACGTTTGTAGACGACATCACGCAGGGCGTGGTTGCAGCCTGCGATCATCCTCTTGGCTATGAGGTCATCAACATTGGTCGGGGGCAGCCCGTCCGCCTCGGTGACTTTATAGACATCATCCAGGAGATGGTAGGGAAGCCCGCCATCGTGAAGTCAGTGGAAGCGCCGCCCAGCGAACCTCCCATCACCTTTGCCAATATCGAAAAAGCCCGGCGGCTGTTGGGCTATGAACCGCACACCTCGATCCGGGAAGGCCTCGCCGCCACCTGGAAATGGTATCAGACCCTTGAAAACTAGCGATTGCTGTTTGAAAGTCCTATGAGATTTCACACTTCTGCCATCATCAAAGCTGCGAACCTTGCCCTCCTCGGCTTGCTTCTTCTAACCGTATCGCATGGAGGTCAGTCCGTGCGTGCTCAGGGCTTGATCAACGCGCGCTTCGGGCTGTCGAACGCCTATCAGAATCCGCAGGCCGCGCTGGAATCCGGCGCAGGCTGGGAACTCGTCACCCTGCACTGGAGCCAGATTCAACCCAATGGCCCCACCGATTGGAACCCCGACCCGGAGCTTACCCAGTGGCTCACGGATTCTCGCTCCGCCGGGCGTGAAGTCGTCGCGGTGGTGGTCGATACGCCCGCGTGGGCTACCTCCGGCGATCCAGGGGTAGGCGTACCGCGCGGGTTATATCTACCCGTTGCTGATGCTGGCAATGTCTGGGCTGGATTCATGAACCGTGCCGCCAATTACTATGGCACGCGTGGCATCAACCGCTGGGTGATCTGGCGCAATTCAGACATCGTCCCTGGCGCGAGCGATGCTACCTGGGAAGGCAGCCTTGAGGAATACTATCAGCTTATTAAAGTAGCGTACCTGGCGGTGCGGCAGGGCAATCCCAGTGCGTTGATCCATCTGGGCGGCGTGGGTGATTATGATCCCAACTGGTTCAGCCGCTTCCTGGAGATCGCCCTCGATGATCCCACGGCTCCTGCAAATAACTACTATTTTGACGTGGCGACCCTGCACGTGTACGACTCGCCGGAGCGAGTCTACACCCTGATGCGTAATCACTTCTTTGTGATGGATCAGAAGGGCATCCCTCTCAAGGAAGTCTGGATTAACGAGACCAATGCGCGCCCGGCGGTAGACCCAGCCTATGCGTCGGATGTCACCTTCCGCGATCACCCCCGTACGACGGTCGATCAGCAGGCGGCCTTCCTTGTGCAAGCCTATGCGCTGGCCTTTGCCGCCAATCGAGGAGCACGCATCGGCACATATCGGCTGACCGACGACCTGGCAGCAGACGGGCAGCAGGCATTCGGCCTGCTCCGCACGGATGGATCTGCACGCCCGGCGTATGATGCTTACCAGTTGATCGCACAGCAGTTCAATGGGTTCATCTTTGCGCGCCGTGTCGATGAAGAAACCGCCCCCCTGATCGACTATGTGCGCCTGACTTTTACAACCAGAGTAACCCACGTCGTGTGGGCGCATACCGAGCAGAATGCCACGCTGGTAATTCCTGCCCGTACCAC
>JAHEME010000761.1 GCA_024643825.1 Chloroflexota bacterium
CGCCAGCCCGAACGCGAACTCGCCATCAATGAAGACATTGACTCGTTCTTTGTTGCGCTTCTGAGCCACCAGTGCGGTGATCTTGCCCGCCATCCTCTACGACTCCAAAAAGACAAAGCAGCCGTGGCAAATCCACGGCTGCGAGCCTGCAGAACAATGGGCAATAGACGGTCTTCCGTCTATTGGGAACTTATATGCGGAAATAGCCCTGACCATTCTATGGTCGGGACCGGCGACCGATTCTGTTAAGCACCGCGATCCGCCTAATCCCTATCAGGCCGATGCACTCGGTATCCGGTTCGCAATTTCACACGTTCCACCCCGGCGAACCAGGGGGTAGAAGTTTCATAACCCAAGAGTTTAGCAGAACCATCACGCGTGGATCGCGCGATTCTTGACCCTGTATATTCGCAAACGGTTACAAAGTCAAGTCCGGTCCGCTGCCAGTTGTTTCGCGGGAAGCCCTTTTAAGCACAGACTCACCGGAAACTTCAGATTTGACCGAAGGATGTTCAGTCCAATCTGCACGCCAGGCCCCTACTCGTCGTCGCTGATCGCTTCTGTATCCAATTCAGCGTCATGCGGCAAGGGATGCAGGGAAGACGCTTCTCGCACGGACTGGTCAAGAATAACACAATAATCCGGGTGTTCCCGTAAAAATAGTTTGGCGTTCTCACGCCCCTGACCGAGCAGCTCATCATTATAGCGATAAAAAGCCCCGCGCTTCTCAACAAATTCTAATTCAGTAGCCAGGTCCAGCAGGTCACCCTCATAGCTGATGCCCTGCCCGTACATAATATCGAATTCGCATTCACGGAAGGGCGCTGATAATTTGTTCTTCGTCACACGAACCCGTGTGCGATTTCCCACGATATCGCCGCCGGATTTGATTGATTGGATGCGCCGGATATCCAGGCGAACCGAAGCGTAAAACTTGAGCGCGCGTCCGCCGGACGTTGTCTCCGGGCTACCAAACATTACACCGATCTTCTCACGAAGCTGGTTGGTAAAAATCATCGCTGTATTGCTATGTTTGATCGCGCCGGAGAGCTTTCGCAGTGCCTGGCTCATCAAGCGGGCCTGCAAACCGACGTGGGCGTCCCCCATCTCGCCTTCGATCTCCGCGCGGGGTACAAGCGCCGCCACTGAGTCGAGGACGATCACATCCATTGCGCCAGACCGTACCAGAGCCTCGGCAATTTCCAGCGCCTGCTCGCCTGTGTCCGGCTGGCTGATGTACAGGTCGTCGATGTTTACCCCGATGCCGTGTGCATAGGTCGGGTCAAGGGCGTGCTCCATGTCAATGAACGCGCAGATTCCGCCCAGCTTCTGTGAATTGGCAATCACATGAAGACACAGCGTTGTCTTACCGGAAGATTCGGGGCCGTAGATTTCTGTGACACGTCCCCGTGGAACCCCGCCAACACCCAGGGCAATATCCAGCGAAAGCGCCCCCGTTGAGATGGTGTCCACCTGCATATTTGTAGCTTCGCCGAGGCGCATAATCGCGCCGTCACCGAAGCGTTTGGTGAGATCTTTAAGGGTCTTATCAAGGGAGGCTAAACGTCCATCTTCAGGCATCTTTACCGTAACTCCCATCCCCGTATCTAACAGGCAATTTTGAGGTCAATAAACAGATTCGATACAAACGTTCTAATATCTGTGTAGTGTACTCTAACGTGTCAGATTATGCAACCAGTCCGAGCCTGCCCAGAAGAGAGGATCAGGTACAAACTTGCGACTCTAAGGAGTAGATTGTTCTGGCTCCTTGAAATCATAGATACCGTTACGTATCGGGTAAAAATGCCCGTGTTGCTGGCAGGTCACACCATCCGCTGATTCCGTCATCTCCAGACTTCCACAGGCGGGACAGCGCCAGAAGGAATCAGGCGCTGCGGGCAGGTCTTCCCCCACCGCCTTGTTGCGCACGAATACGCTCGGTGCAAGCTGCCACAGGTTCCCGGTAAGTTGCGCCATAGAATCAGCAGCGACAAGGATGCCTGTTGGAATCAGCCGCTTCAATAGATCGATGCGAAAGTGCGATACTGTCAACTGTCTGCCTGGTTGAAAATCGACCTGCCTGAGCGCCTGTTGAATGTAGCGAGGGTGAAAATCGTAGTTGAGTTCCGCGAATTCAATCGGCTCCAGGGAAAACGGACTCCACGATTGGCGGCGGAGAATCCATCGGGCAATGGCTT
>JAHEME010000110.1 GCA_024643825.1 Chloroflexota bacterium
GCCGTCCGATCTGACAGAGCTGCTTACAATTGATATGGCAGCAGCGGGTGGAACTCAGAACTCCGATGAATTTTCGGTGGGTATTTGTGTAAAGGATTCCGGCGGGCCTTATCACCTGCAAATGACACGTCGCCTCCAGACTCTGGCAGAAAACAATCACATTCCCTACAAGAATGACATTTATCCTTATTATGGTTCAGATGGGGAGGCGTTATGGCGTGCTGGAGGCGATGTCATTGTCGGGCTTATTGGCCCCGGCGTAGATGGCTCTCATCACTATGAGCGCACGCATATCGACAGCTTATTGGCGACTACCCGTCTGATTGTGGAATATTTGATCACTCCCTGAAAAGGACCGCCGCCATGATCATGATCGATGCGCATGAAGATATTGCGTGGAATATGCTTACCTTTGGGCGAGATTACACACGCAGTGCCGCTGAAACCCGCACTTTGGAACATGGGACTCGCGCTCCGACAGTCAATGGCAACACGCTTCTTGGCAAAGCGGATTGGCTGGACGGCCATGTTGCGATTATCTTTGCTACTCTATTCAATTCCCCTGCGCATCGTGCTCTTGGCTCGTGGGACACACAATCCTACCGAACTTCCAGGGAGGCGCATGATCGTGCCCTGGGACAATTGGACGCCTATCGCCGCCTTGTAGATGAAGATGAAACGTTTCAAATGATAGCAACCAGAACCGATCTAACTTCTACACTGGAGTCATGGAATACACCTACTGCTTCGGAGGATGTTCGCAGGATTGGGCTGGTTCCTCTAATGGAGGGGGCCGATCCAATCCAGGAACCGGCGGAAGTAGAAGAATGGTTTGAGGCAGGCGTACGAATTGTGGGGTTATCGTGGGAGGCAACACGCTATGCCGGAGGAACCCATGAATCTGGCCCGGTGACAACACCCGGCTTCGATCTACTAGCGACCATGTCTTCGCTCAATATGATTCTCGACCTCAGCCATCTCTCGGAAGAAGCCTATTACCAGGCTCTGGAGGCGTATTCGGGTGTAGTGATCGCCAGTCATGCTAATCCACGCCGATTCTTGCCCACCTCACGCGGCCTTTCAGATACCATGATTGCGATGCTGGCAGAGCGCGATGGCGTGATTGGAATTGTGCCTTTCAACCGTTTTCTCAAGCCGGGCTGGGTGCAGACGGACCCACGCAGCGTGCTCACCCTCCATGATGTGGCCGCCGCCATTGATCATGTTTGCCAGATTACTGGCAGTGCGCGCCACGTTGGGATTGGCACTGATTTTGACGGGGGGTTCGGTTTGGAACAGGTTCCTGAGGGGATCGACACCATCGCCGATCTACAGAAACTCCTAGCCATTCTAGCAGAACTGGGATATTCAGAAGATGAACTTAAGGGCATCATGCATGGCAACTGGCTTCGCGTCTTACACTCAGGTCTGCCAGATTGATCCCAATCATTTACAACCATGCTAAAATCAGGGTGCTTCCTGATTTCTAGCGACAGGTGCTCTGATGAGCCGTTTAGTTCAATTGGGTATTTTTTGCATAGTCCTCGGCGGGGTGATCCTCTTTCTTGGTCTATTTCCATTTGCTGTAGATATTGATACTACGCCGGGGATCGGCCTGGTGCAGATTCTGGGTATGCAGATCGGTCTCCTGTTGCTCATTGGTGGGGCTTATACGGTCGTCTACGCCATCTTACATCGAGGCAGGCCTCGCAGTCTGATGCGCGATATCGGTGTCAGGTTGGGTATGACGGGCCTGGTCTTCTCCGCCGCCGCCACTCTCGCAGATGTAATGGGATTTGGCTCTCATACAAATGCGGGGCCTGTGTTTGGCTGGTTGCAAGCCGCAGGGATGCTGGCGGGCTTTCTCATTGCAGCTATCGGCGTGGTAGTTTATGGTGCTGCTCGTACTTAACTCGGCAGATCAGCCAATGGGGCCAGTACTGATCTGGCGTTACCTGTCTCATTGGTGGCATAATCATCACACTTATTTTGGTCGATGGCGAACAGGGTGCTCATCAAATTGAGCGATCTATGTAAACGTCTGCGAGACCTGAGTAGTGGTATCCAATTGGGGATGGGACGGTAGCTGTGTGGCGGACAGGGTCCATACGCATTGCGCGCATCGGCGGGATTGCTGTTGAAGTCCACATCACCTTCGTTCTGGTGATCTTGTGGGGAGCCTGGCAGGGATGGGCTCAGTATGGACGCTTAACAGGGGCGCTCTACGGAGTGCTGCTGATGATTCTCCTATTTGGTTGCATCCTGCTCCACGAACTTGGGCATGGTCTACAGGCACGGGCCTTTGGTCTATCTGTGCGGCGGATTACACTTCTCCCAATTGGCGGACTGGCGCAGCTAGAATCTCCACCCGCATATCCCTTACATGAACTGGCAATTGCTCTTGCTGGGCCATTGGTCAATCTTGGTCTTGCACTGCTTCTGATCTTCATCACCTATCTTCTTCAACCCTTCACCATTTCAAACTGGGTTGATCAGGCGCTCCTGGTTTTCTTTTCCCCACCAAATATCACCGGGTTGACGTTATATCTGTTTGGGGCCAATCTAATTCTTTTTATTTTCAATATGATCCCCGCTTTTCCTATGGATGGTGGACGTGTTCTCCGATCAGGGTTGGCATTGGTCATCGATTATGAGCTAGCGACCCGTGCTGCCGCCTGGATCGGACGATTTCTCGCAATCTTTATGGGTGTGATCGGGTTGGTTGGTTGGCCTCCCGCGAGAATACCTCCAAACCCACTGATGCTTCTCTTGGCGTTCATGGTTTTTTTTGGTGCACGACAAGAAGAACAATATGTACGAAGGCAACGAGCATTGATTCGCCTGGAAGTAAGTAAGCTAACCCGTCCATCTACTGAAGTAATTGCTCCGTGGGATGCGATTACTAACAAATTGGTCGCGCACTTATTTCAGTACGATCAGACGCTTCCAGTTCTTGTTGAGGGCCGCCTTGTAGGGTTGCTTACCTATCAGGATGTTCGTCGAGCCTATAGTGGAGGGGTTGATCCATCAAGCACTGTCGCACATGTGATGCGCACTACATTTCCAAACGTTAGACTTAGCGATACATTGTGGGTAGCACTGCAAGAAATGAGTTCGTTTCAACTTGCGGTGCTGCCAGTCCTTGAGGATGGCGTCTTTCAAGGCATCGTCAGCCTGGACGATATTAACCATGCATGGCAATTTGCCGGACGCCACCAGCGAATCGCAAAGGCCATGCCTCTTTCAGGAGATACTGCACGCCAATGACTACAGGCAAGTTATTCAATCCCACTACTCAGGCGATGAGTTCGCCTGGCCCAAAGAGTGAGAGGCTGATCCAACGAGACACGGAGGTAATGTCGCCATCCCTTCCACGTTCTTACCCTCTGGTTGTGGACCATGCGAAAGGAGCCAATGTCTGGGATGTAGATGGCAACCGCTACCTGGATTTCATGACCGGGATCGCTGTAGCTTCGACTGGACATTCACACCCTGAGGTTGTGCAGGCAATTAAAGATCAGGCAGATAAATTCCTCCATATTTGTCTGGCTGATTTTCATTATGAAGTAGCCATTCAACTGGCAGAAAAGCTGTCAGAGATTGCTCCTTTTCAGGAAGACGCACAGGTTTTCTTCTCTAATTCCGGTGCAGAGGCAATTGAAGCTGCCATCAAACTAGCTCGTTATGTAACAGGGCGCACGCAGTTTATCGCGTTTCAGGGTGCCTTTCATGGGCGCACAATTGGTGCGCTTTCCCTGACGGCTAGCAAATATCGCCAGAAGGAGGGGTTCTTCCCTCTGATGTCGGGCGTGACCCATGTGCCGTATCCGGATGCGTACCGCCCAACGCTGCAACAGAACCATAAAGAAGATTATGGGGAAGCGATTGTAGATTACATTGAGAACACCGTGTTCCATGGGTTTGTTCCTGCTGAAGATGTGGCCGCCATTTTTATTGAGCCGATCCTCGGTGAAGGCGGGTACGTTGTGCCAACACCCGGGTTCTTCCCGGCCCTTCGCGACCTATGTAATCGCTATGAGATTTTGCTTGTGGCTGATGAGGTACAGAGTGGGATTGGGCGAACGGGAAAATGGTGGGGAATCGAGCACTTCGGCGTTGAGCCAGACATCGTGACTTCCGCAAAGGGACTCGCCAGCGGCATGCCCCTGGGGGCGATGATTGCCCGGCGGAGTCTGATGACGTGGCCCCCAGGCGCGCACGGGAGCACCTTTGGCGGAAATCCGGTTTCCTGTGCCGCTGGTGTCGCAACCTTACGCCTGATTGAAGAAGGCTATATGCAGAACGCCGCAGAAATGGGCGAGTACCTTATGGAAAACCTGCGGGAGATGATGCCTCGGCATCTCAGCATAGGCGATGTGCGCGGCAAGGGTCTGATGATCGGTATCGAGATTGTCAAGGATCGAGAAACGCGCGAACCAGCCAAGGCGATGCGTGATCAGATTGTTGAAGAAGCTTTCCATCAGAGTCTGCTGCTATTAGGTGCAGGAGAAGCTGCGTTGCGCCTGATGCCGCCGCTGATGATTGATAAAGCTTCCTGCGACGAAGCCTTGACCATCATTGATCGGGTGTTGACGACTGCTGAAAACGGTGACTATCGCTGATTCTCGTTAGAAATTCATAAGAAACACCAAGGAGGGGCTATGTCCAGTGACATACCCCCTCCTTTTGTGTTTTCCCGTGCTAAAATCCAGAATATGGTTGACCGTTTAATTCGCCAACGAGA
The DNA here is from genome assembly GCA_024643825.1 of Chloroflexota bacterium. Lineage (GTDB taxonomy): Bacteria > Chloroflexota > Anaerolineae > Aggregatilineales > UBA3940 > JAHEME01. Next base: position 4,745 of record JAHEME010000110.1, read on the forward strand.
TTATCTGCTAGATGTCTCCCGTGTTCTGACCTCTCACCTCAATCTAAGGGATGTTCTGGGACGTATTTTACAATCCGCCGCAGAACTTCTTGGTGGTCAGGCGGGATTAATTGCCCTGGTTGAGGAAGAGTCCTTTGTTGTGCGTGCAACCTATGGCATTAAACCCGCCGTGTTGGATGCTTTTGGCCCGCTCCTGTCGGACATTCCCCGAACCGACCCGGCAAGTTTCGCAATTCCAGAGATGAATCGTAAGATGCAGAAGGTAGGCCAAATGGCAGAGATGGGATTACGTCAGGTCATCGCGCTGCCAATGGCCATTGGCAGCGATTTGGTCGGAGTTATCTATATTTTCCGGGTTACTGACGGCCATTTTACGCCAAACGCAGTGCGCATTCTGCAAAGTTTCGCAGATCAAGCAGCGATTGCGGTTCAGAATGCACATCTTTTTGAAAGTGTTGCGAGCGAGAAAATGCGACTGGACGCTATCTTGCAGCACAGTGCAGATGGGATCATGTTGTTAAAACCTGACCTGAGCCTTGAAAGCATCAACCTGGCGCTATCTCGCATGACTGGTTGGGTAGCCGCGGAGGCAAAGGGCCAGCCGCATAACGATGTAATTCAATGGGTTCACAACAAACCAGAGATGACTTTAGAGAAAGCGATAGAATCTGGCTGGCCCATTCAAAATCAGAAGTCGCTTTACGTGGAAGGCGATTTACAAAGTCTTGCAGGCAAAGCTATAAGTGTGGGCATTACCTATGCGCCACTATTCAAAATGAATGGCGATCTAGTCAATATCATCGGCAATGTGCGTGATATTACCAAATTCCGCGAAGCAGAAGAAGCCAAGACAACGTTTGTGTCTGTAATTTCCCATGAGTTGAAGACCCCCGTCTCGATCATTAAGGGATACGCCAGCACCTTGAGCCGACCTGATGTTGAATGGAAGCGTGAAGTCGTTTCAGATGGGCTGCACGTAATTGAGGAAGAGGCAGATCGGCTCAGTGAACTGATTGAAAATCTGCTCGACGCCACTCGATTGCAGGCGGGCAACTTGAGCCTTTCGGCGGGGGAAGTTGCTATTGACCATCTTGCAGAGCGAGTAGCCTCGTTGTTTCGCGTCCAGACCGACAGGCATCAAATCCGAACAGAGTTCCCAACCGAGTTTCCTGTGATCTACGGAGATGAGACTCGATTGACTCAGGTGCTTGCCAATCTGGTTGGCAATGCGATCAAGTACTCGCCTGAGGGTGGAACAATCCAGATCGCAGGAAGAGTCTTAGAAGATATGGTAGAAATCACAGTCGAGGATTCTGGTATTGGCATTCCTATTGAGCAGCAAGACGCGATCTTTGATCGGTTTTATCGAATTGATAACGCACTGTCTCGCACCACCCAGGGAGCTGGGTTGGGATTATACATTGTCCGTTCTATTATAGAGGCTCATGGTGGAGATATCTGGATTCAGAAAAGCAGCCCCGGTCATGGCACAACCTTTGCCTTCACAATTCCTTTGTCCACCGGGCACAGCGCGTGATAAAATGGCAGCTTCTTAACTGCCCTACTTTGATTTTGTGGGATTAATGACCTCAACTCCTGGCAAGCTGTCAGGAGTTGAGCATGAAAGGACGTTCGTATGGCAAGACCTATGGCAACCTCGATTTCCTGTCCGGTGTGCGCACAGCCATTCAGTGCGCTTCTAGAGCAAGTGTTGGATGTAGGAATAGACCCGACAGCCAAAGAACGCTTGCTCAGTGGTCGCGTGAACCTTGTGACCTGCCCACACTGCGGCTATCGGGGGATGGTAGGTACACCTGTGATGTACCACGATCCTTCCAAGAAGATGGCAATTGTCTATGTACCAATGGAACTAAATCTTCCGCAAAATGACCGGGAAAAGCTGATCGGCGATCTAACAAACGCCGTGATCCGCGCACTTCCAGAAGATGCACCAAAAGGGTATCTTCTCCAACCAAACACCGCCTTGACTCTACAAGGATTGCTGGATCAGGTACTGGAAGCTGACGGTGTGACACCGGAAATGTTGCAAGCAGAGCGCCGTAAAGTGGAGATCGTCAACCAGATTGCGGAGGCAAGCACGCAGGAACGCGAACAACTCCTTGCGGAGAATGCCGATCTTTTCGATGCAGGGTTTCTAGAATTACTGACAGCGGCGGCTCAGTCTGCATCTCAGTCCGGGGAAGAACGGCGAGCACTCCGACTACTAAACACACGCCAGCACCTGATGGATACCACGGAGGCCGGGCAGGCGCTCAAGGCCCAGCAAGAGGCCCTGCTTGAAGCCAGCCAGGAACTTCAAGCTATGGGAGAGAATCTCACCCGCGAAGCGTTTGTTGACTTATTAGTCCGTTCCGCAGATCGTCCCGACAAAGTGGATGCTCTCGCGGCATTGGGGCGTACCCTGCTAGATTACACTACATTTCAGGTTCTCACGCAGTACATTGATGCAGCAGGCGATGAAGAAGAAAAGACATTGTTGACATCTGTAAGGGAACGGCTGCTTGCGATCAATGCTGAGTACGAACAGCAGGCACGCGCCATGATCCAGCGTGCAGCGGACACCCTGCGCAGCCTATTGAATTCTCCCGATATTTCAGCCGCCATTAGAGCAAACCTGGATCGGATTGATGATACATTTCTACAGGTTCTCCAGGTGAATCTAGAAGAAGCCCGTAAAGCAGATAATGCGGAAGTCTCCAATCGCCTCAAGATGATCCGAGACGAAGTTCTTAAGTTGATTCAGGCATCTGCTCCACCGGAAATCCAGTTTATCAACGATCTGCTCTCGCTCGGATCCGAACAAGAGTCGGTGGATCTGCTGCATATGCGTGGTTCTGAGATTAGCGAAGATCTGATTCATGTGATGGGAGATCTCGTGCAGCAGCTTCGCGAGGGCGGCAATGAACCTGCGGCGCAGCGTCTTGACCTTCTGCGGAATGAGGCGGCCCAGATGATGGGCTAGCGGGTCTGTTGGAGGACGAGTCTGAGGGCTTCCCCGCCAAGAAGGGCTGCGGCTGCGACTTCCGATTCGTTTTCGAGCAATACAGCCACGACAATGGCATGCCCATTGGGTAGATATGCAAAACCAATAAACCAGGCGTTGAATACCCCTCGCGGGCCGCTTAGAGCCAACCCGGTGTGCCCATAAACCTTAACATCCGGTAACGCAGCGGCGGATGCGGCTCCTGAAGAGACAGCCCTGCCC
>JAHEME010000762.1 GCA_024643825.1 Chloroflexota bacterium
CCAATCAAGCAATGTCGAAGTACAGGAACCACCGGAGCTCCAAGTGCGAGATCAGGTCGATGTGGACGAGGCCCTTGACTTTGATAAGGTCCATTTCCACGTTGCTTTCTGGAAAGTTAGCGGTGAAAACCGCGTGGTGGTTGGCGAATACTGGGGAATGTTCAGACGGGAATTGGGCGTATGGACTCTTAGAGAGTCTGGTAGAATGGGAGGAAGAATGTCAAGCCCAACGGGAGAGATGGAGCCTCCATCTAGGTGATATCATAATGCGCCTCGGCGTCGACTTGGACACGTTAAACCGACTGCAGCTCTTGAAGGCATACTTCAATCTGAGGCATATGTTCCCCAAGAATCCAATGATCACTAGGCTGTCGGCTGGTGGAGGAGGGTATCATGTGATCGTCTACGGTACGAAATTAACCAAAGAACAGAATTTGGTTGTGAGAGAGTGTTTCTGTGACGACCCTAACCATGTTGAGGTGGATAGGGAAACAGCGCAGGGCCGTGTGCACAAACCTTTCCTGATCTTTTGGACCAAGAAGGGTAAACGAACGGTTGAAGAGGTGGATCCCTTAGCTGAACCATGGAAAATAGTTCGGAACAAGGTGGTGAGGAATAATGGGAAGAGAATACAAAACCAAACTGGATGAAGTTCAAGTGGCGTCATTCAAGGCGATCTGTGAACGCCTTGAAGCCATAGTAGTTGAGCTTGAAAGGCTCAATCAGCATTTGGAGAAGAGAGAGTTTGCATGGGCGAAGGCTAAAAAGAACGGAACTCTCTAACGAAAGAATGTTAGTGTAACATGCTCTGGACCAATAGGGCCGCAAGGAAGAGGATTCCTGCGAGGTCAAATAATCCTACAGCAATCACGGCCTTCGCGTACCCCTCAACCTTTCCTGTCCTGTTCTCGAACCCAGCCATGATCTTGGCCATGTCTCGCCAAGTAACGAATCCGTCTGGTCGCTGACCCTGAAACTCTTTGTCGCTCAAGAACGTATCTACAACAACTAGGTTTGGAGCTTATTTACATGTTGCTTGCTAGAATTACTCAGCGAGAGTTTTCAACGTCTCCCGGTATTGTTCCCTGGTGATTTCCCCTTTCGCTAACCTAAGTTGGAGGGCCTGCAGAACTTCTTGATCGACAGAGTGACTTGGCGCGGCCGGTGTCTCGATGCCGATGGGCATCGCCTCAACGGGCAGCTTCCTCTTTTCAACGATGTCCTTAGGCACTTGCTTTGTTCTTCGGACGTCGGAGCTCCAGTATGGGGTTCCACAGTTAGGGCATTTCTTGTTTGCCTTGTACTCTTCTTCAGGCATGAAGCTTCTGGTCTTGCAGTGTCGGCAGTAGGCACGGATCCAGAACGTATCCATCATGACTGTAGCCGCGCCTACGCCAACCATTGCAGTGAAACCCATCGTCAACCCCGCTAACGTAGCTGGAAGCATCCTGATCACCCTAGGCCAGCTCTTGTCTTCACGTGGACCATACTTCCCTTTGGCCGCTCTTTTCTAAGCCGCATACAGTCTTTGCATAATTGGATTACCTTGGTCAGTCTCCTTTTCCCTACCCATTCTCCCACATCGTATGGTTTGAGGTAGCTTGAGGGATACTCTTTTTGGCAGTCATCACAGTTCAATGCGGCATCTCCAACAGGAATATTGTAAGCGTCTCAGCGGCAATTACAGAACAGAGGATTGCAATAACAGAAAGGTATGGGTCTTTATCTCTGGCCAACTCATGCGCCTATTGTGATATGCAGCGTGTACATGCCATCAGTGAAGTCCACGATTGTGATTCTGATGTGGGGGTCATGGTAGGTTTGCCCTGGTTGGAAGGCTGCATGGTAGAGAGTTAGGTCTGCTGGATCTGCGTTAAGTAGATGGAAGGCGCTTGCAGAGTTACCTGGCGCATCCCCTGAAATGGTCCCGATCAGTACACCTGCGCTCGGTAGGCTGCCGTCCCATCCAGTTAGGCTTCGGGCTTCAATCCAGTAGAACCAGTGTCCCGGGGTTATGACTTCAATGCTCATGGTACCGTTGTTCGATTCAACCGGATGCAATTTCATTTCCACGTATCCTTGTCCAACTGGGATTGCTTGAGGAATGTAGATTTGCTGGAATCCATGGGCGTTATTCAACCAACCATGATTCACTTGGTTGATTGTGAGCGTGTAGGCGGGCATTGACCCGGGCGG
>JAHEME010000763.1 GCA_024643825.1 Chloroflexota bacterium
ACGCAACGACACCGGAAATACTCGCCGAATGTGCTCGTCTGGCTATCGAATACGATGTTCCTCTGCACATTCATCTAAGCGAGACAGCCTTTGAGGTCGCCGATAGCAGACGGCAAAATGGCATGCCTGTCATTCCGTGGGTCAAAAAACATGGTGTTCTGGATGCCAAAGTGATTGCCGCCCACTGTGTACATGTTGATGAAGGCGAGATTCGCACTCTCCGAGATCGTGGAGCAGGAATAGCACACAACCCAACTAGCAATCTCAAGCTGGCAAGCGGAATTGCACCCGTAAAACAGATGCTCGAACTTGGCGCTCAGGTAGGGATCGGGACAGATGGGCCAGCCAGCAACAATGATCTCGATATGTTCGAAGAGACGCGGCTAGCGGCTCTAATCGCAAAGGTTGATTCTGATGATCCCACTGTGTTGCCAGCAAGAACGGCCCTTGCAATGGCAACTTGCATGGGTGCAAAAGCACTCCACATAGGCGATATCACTGGCTCTATTGAAGTAGGGAAACGCGCTGACATTACCATTCTCAACCTCAATACATTGCATAATCTCCCACATTTTGCCCGAAATCCTGATGCTATTTACTCGCAGATTGTATATGCAGCAAAAGCAAGCGATGTGAGGGACGTTCTCTGCAATGGTTCCTGGCTAATGAGGAATCGAGAACTCATCACGATTGATACTCAAAGGCTACTAGATCAAGCCGTTCTGATCGGTCTGGAAATTGATCGATTCCTGGTAGCACGAGAGGAAGATATCCTCTCCAGATTGCTGGCAATTGGTGAGTTCCAGCAGGAAGAGAGCTTCGAGGTTCAAGTCAAGGCCCGAATCTCCTCTGCCGAGCAGATAGTCGGCATCCTTGAGCACCCGGACGTTCACATCGTCCAGACTTCACACTATCGACAACATGACAACTACTTCCACTTTGGAGCACCTTCATTTGAGCGCGTACGTTATCGAGAAGATGACTTCCTTGATGATGAAGGGAAAACAACGAACGTACGCACACGCCTTACCTTGACGGCCCCGGCGAAAGAACAGGAATTCAGTAAAGCCATCTTGCTTTCGCGCGCAAGGTATATCTCTCCTGCGACTAGACCACTCCGCTTCTATCGAGAGTATTTTTCTGGTGCAGAAGAATCTATTATCGTAAAAGAACGTAAGCGCTGGCATATTGACTATCAGGGTCTTCGCCTGTATGTAAACCTTGATAGACTAATCGAACCTTCACGCGATGGCTTCTACCTCGAAATCAAGAGTAGGACATGGTCGCTAAGAGATGCTGAACAAAAGGCTGACGCCATTCTAGCCCTGATTGACTTAGTCGGGGTCGATCGAAGCGCACTCGTCAAGGAGGAATACGTAACCTTGTTGGGTGCATAAGTTAGCTGTCGTAGTCCACATTGGGCTGCGCTAGCCGAAAGCCATGCCCCCGCACTGTAACGACAAACTGGTGATCAGGCGATAACTCAGTCAATCTGTCTCTCAAACGCCGGACGAGCGCATCAATTGCCTGTTCGCTAATACCCTCCTCAATCGCGTCCGGCCAAACTGCCTGAATCACTTCCTCTCTCGTGCAAACACCACCGGCAGCTCCATGCAGCAACTCAAGCAACCGATACTGAAAGAGTGATAATTGCGGATCCAGCAGGACACCATTTACGGTAACGTGCCGGGTTCGCGAGTCAATTCTCAGAGCTTCGTTATGATCTGGTGTTTCCTCAAGAGTAAGAGGAACGGTAGATTCAGAGCCGACAAACTTAAGCTTGACGCTCAAAGCAATTTGGATTTCATCTCCCTCTTGAAGTTCACGTACCATGTCCAGGCGTTCGGCATTCACATGCGTACCATTCCGACTGTTGAGGTCTTCAACATAGCATTGTGAAGGCCCCTCACGCCAAATACGAACATGCTCTCGTGAAATTCGTCTTTCCGGGATGACAATATCACAGTGGGCACCACGACCAATCAACAATTGCTTGCCATGCATTACCCATTGTTGACCTCGTAATGGCCCCTCTGTAACAACCAGTACCGGTTTATCATCCCCACCTTTGCGTTCTATCACAGCTTGCTCCTTGACAAACAGATTGTCAACGGTTAATGTCTGCGAATACGTTATACCGCCTGCGTCCGTAGTCCGCTAGGTTGTATAGGCTTAACCTACTAGCAGAACTGAGGT
>JAHEME010000764.1 GCA_024643825.1 Chloroflexota bacterium
TTCACGCTTCTTGATAATGGAGATGACTTTCTCTACAGGAACGCGACAGTTAGAATCGTCGCCCCTGATGGCTTGTCTATTAGAAGCTTGAACACGCCTCCGCAATCGCCAGTATCTTACCCAATTCAGATCGGCCAGAACGATCGAAGCTTCAAACTCGAAGGAGTCACCGGTCAGGCCAATATGACATTCGGAGTTGTTTTCAATTATCTTCCATTCTGGTCAGCATTTCCAGTGATGCCGTGGATTGCAGGACTTGAGGTCGTGATCCTGGCATTTGCGTTGGTAACGAGGTTTCGACGTGCCCCGGAAGTCGTTCCGGTACCTGTTGAGAATCTTAGAGAGTTTGTGGGCTTGTATGATGAGCGGTTAGCGTTGTCTAGGGAGCTTGTCCTTATGGAAGAGGAGGTGAGCCGGGGAGGTTTGGTGAAGCACGAGTTTAGACGGAGACGAAAGGTGATGGAGATGCGACTGGATGAGTTGAACAAGTCGCTAATGGTGGTCAAGGCTAACCTGCGCACCATCAGTCCTCGCATTGAAGAGTTGATTCGAAGAATAGATAGAGCTGAGGCAGAGATTGAAGCGTCCCGTGCGAGCATGAGTCAGGTGAGAAATCAATACCGCGCAGGCAAGAGTACAAGGGAAACCTACGACACAATTGTGAACGATATATCCAAACGCATTGACAGAGCGGAGGAGACGCTCGAGACGACTCTCATTACGTTGAGAGAAGAAGCAAGGTAATCTCGTCCTGAACAACGTCTTTTAACTACTACTCCAATCCTAACGTCCAGTTCTAAATCCAAGTTCCAGTGTCGGCGATGAGCGAGCAAGTTCCTGTGAGCAGACTACGTGAATGGCTTAGAAAGTCCCTCTCATCCGAACTGTCACAGGCCGAGAAAGAAAGAGACAAGGCAGTATCAGAGATTTCTAGAGCCCTAGATTCGCTCACCCAGATCTGCAGCCAACTCGCACAAAAAGCAGAACGCGACATGGAGAAACGTGATAACAGAGCAGAGTATCGAGCGGCGAAAGCCGTAGCTAGATTGACCGGCATAGTCTCTGACATGTGCAGGTCGATCACTATACCGTCATCAAAGGACACCGTGAGCCTTCGAAACCTACAGCGCCAGACATCCAAGATTGCCTCAGACGCTGCCAGCGCGAGACAAGAATGGCTTCGTCAGATAAGACCATACTACATCATCGACATGATGACGATGGGAGGTAACATTGACAAGGTCAAACGGCTAGGAGAAGAACTGCACAGTTTCCTGATCGGACGTGGCTCGCTGCTGCGCTCATTAGAAGAGTTGGATGAGAAGCTCGAGTCGCTCTCCAAGCTTGAGCTTTCTGGGCAGTCTCTGTCCTCGCAAAGGCAGTCCGTTGAACACAGGCTCGAAGCGGCTGAACAGGAGGAGAAGGAACTGCATGCACAGGCTGAGAGAATACGCGAGAACCCAAGGATGAAGGAATATCTGCAAATCGATCTGGAGCTTAGAGGACTTCGGAGTGAACTCCTTCGAACGGGGTTTAGCAGACTCGGTAGACCACTTCGAAAGCTCATATCAATATCCGAGCGCGGAGACTATCCTCTGGTCATAGATGTGAGAGAAAAAGCGAAGGAATACTCCAAGAGGCCTTTCGCAACCTTCCTCAGTGAAGAAGATGGTTATCCCCATTTGAAAGCAGTACTAACCGCCTTGTCCAACGCCGTCTCTAGCGGCAAGCTTGCCCTCAAGCAGCGAGAGGCGAAGAAGGTAACGGAAAGAACCCAAAGTGCAGTTGGCGGCCAATCACTCGAAAAACTCCACACAAAATCGAAGAACCTGAAGCACACTTATGATGAGCTTCTTGCTGACCAACAAGTGGCCACGTTGGTGCAACAGCTGAGGGACACTCGGCAGAAGGGCATCGCCAATCACGCATCGCAAGAGGAGTTACGGAACGAATTGCAGAGGTCGCTTGATAGTGAGAAAAAACTCGAAGAGCAGATCGGCGCTCAGATCAAGAATATTGAAGCTTTCATAACTAAGCTGACCGGAACCGCCACGAAACTTGAACTTGACTCGACTTTAGATTAGTACTCGAATCCTTTGTTTCGATACCAAAGCGCGAAGCAGACCTCGTCCCAAATCTGATTTCTTGGAAACTCTGATCTGGCTCTTCTTGCCAATGGTTGCGGAGAACAGGT
>JAHEME010000765.1 GCA_024643825.1 Chloroflexota bacterium
ATCAGCAACCACACAAGAAAGGCCGGCACACAGATACGGTGGAGTTTCAGAAAACTCCGCCTTCTAGTCCCAGTGGTAGCCTCAAAAGTGAAGTGCCACCGGGCAACGGCTCAAAAGGGTCTGAAACGCCGGGATCTTCGGAGATATAGCGACCATCAATGAGAAAATTACCCAATCGTCTTGCTTGATCCTGGCAACGTCCCGATAATCATCTCCGCTTGCTAACATGGGGATAAGATTATCCCCTCAGGCTCATCCTTCCTGATTCACCGATTCTCCCACTTTCTGCTCCTTACAAATGAAAAACTGTTCTTCTTGGGCATTGGCAGTAATCATCTGTACGATCTCGGCAGGGGCATGCACTACAATTCCTACCCCTGCTTCTACTCCAGCAAACTTGCTGGGGTTGGCTTCAGATACCCCAACCACCACCGCCATCCCTTCCCCCATGGAATTAGCCCCCGAAGCATCCACAAACATTCGAAACGTATGGGCTAACTCAGGCGGTGACAAAGTCACTCGTGACGAGCTGCGAGCATGGGACAATCCTGATGGAGTTGTGACCCGTGTATGGGACGGAACTCATATTGCCCTGTTTGGAGCTCGGAACGAAACAGTCGAGTTTAATCTAATTCTTGAGGCACCGGAGAGCAAGGCCACGAATGTCACAGTCGATATTTCATCACTGACTGGGTCTAATGGCGGAATCATTCGCGCGAGTGAGGCTGGTCAGGACAATCTGTTTGATTATGTTGGACGGGATATCGAGTTGTTTTATGTGCGATACCTCCAGATACGGGGATTGAGCACACGGATCTTTTTTGGGGGCTACGATTATGATGAGCGGCACATTCCATATCGCTGTAGGCGCCCATATGATGCCAATAGTAAAGCGAGTGGCCTGTGGACAGATCGGCCCTGTCATAACCTCTACTACCCTGACATTGCTGTCCCGATAGAGCTTGAGCAGAACTTCATCATTCCCGCTGGTACAAACCAATCTATTTGGGGTGATATTACCATTCCAGACAACGCACCCGCGGGCGTTTACTCCGGCGTGTTTGATGTGAGAGAGAACGGTACAACCACATGGAGAATTCCAATCACTTTGCAGGTTCGGGACTTCAGCTTACCCGATCTTCCAAGTGCCCGAACCATGGTGTATGTCAGCTCCTCAAACTTGAGCGATCGCTATTTGGGCATGGATTGCCCTAAATCTTCTCCGGACTCACCACCCTGTGATCAGTTGCCTCTGCTGCTGGATCGCCACTTCATGCTGGCCCATCGCCACCGCATTTCACTAGTGTCCGATAATGTTCCGCTAGCTCGGATAGATGAGGCTTGGCGAGCGCGACTAAGCGGTGAACTATTCACGCCACGCCAAGGGTATGCAGGTCCCGGTACAGGGATTGGAAACAATGTGTTTGCAATCGGAATGTACGGAACATGGTCATGGCAAACGGGAAGTCGCGCCGACATGTGGGCAAATACGGATGCCTGGGTAGAGTGGTTTGAGGCGCAAGGATTTATGACACCGACTGACTATTTTCTGTACTTGACAGATGAGTCAAACGACTACAAGCAGATAGAACGTTGGTCAGCCTGGATCAACCAGAATCCCGGGCCTGGTCAACGTTTGATGTCAATGGCCACAATCAACGTAGTTACAGCGGCTCAACACACGCCATCTCTGGATATTCCCACGACCTGGCCAGTTCCAGGATCATCGGAGTGGCAACAAGCGGTGAACATGTATCTGGAAGCTGATGACAAGCAGTTCTATATGTATAACAGCAACCGACCAATTACTGGATCTTTTGCCATTGAAGATGAAGGTGTTGCCCTGCGCGCCCTGGCCTGGAGCCAGCACAAGATGGGGATTGATCGCTGGTTTTACTGGGAATCGACTTACTACGATAACTTTCAGGGCCAGATGGGCCGTACGAATGTCTTTCAACAGGCTCAGACCTTCGGTAGTCTTGAGCGGTACGACAGCTTGCTGGGGGAGACGGGACGAAACTATCTCAATGGAGATGGCGTGCTTTTCTACCCAGGAACTGACAAACAGTTTCCAGAGGATAGCTATGGTGTCGCTGGGCCTCTGGCTTCGCTCCGTCTCAAATACTGGCGACGTGGAATTCAGGACGTTGACTATCTCACAATGGCAGCAGAAGCCGACCCCCTACGTACGAAG
>JAHEME010000111.1 GCA_024643825.1 Chloroflexota bacterium
ATCACCACTGGCATCCACAGGAGTTTCAGCGCAGCGCGTGCTTCGATCTGCGCGAGACCAATGAGAGCGATGACCATCAGCAGCCCGGCGAAGCTCAGAAAGGTCAGGTTGGTTCCGATAGCCGGGATCAGGATTAGTACCGGGAGGAACGTCCCGATCAGGCTCCCCATTGTGGAGATCGCGTACATCCGTCCGGAGACATGCCCTGCCTGGGCGGTATCGGTGATCGCCAGCCGGATAGCGAACGGGGAAACGGTCGCCAGCAACGTGACCGGGATGGCGAAGAGCAGCAGGACGACGAGAAATGCGCCCACGATGATCGGCGCATTGATGTTCAGTACGGCGCGCGCCGCTGCCCCTAAAATCGGACGGGCGACAATCGGGATCAGGGCGGTGCTGAATGCGCCCCAGGCGAGGACTCGGTAAAAGGTCTCCGGCGTAGGGGACGAATCGGCGATGCGACCGCCCAGGAAGTAGCCAGCCGTCAGATAGAGCAGGATCAGGCCGATAATGGTGGCCCAGATGATATTACTGGTTCCGAACACCGTGCCCAACAGCCGCGAGGCGCTGAGTTCGACGCCGAGCGTCGTCATGCCAGCGGTGAACACGGTGAGATACAGATAGCGCATAGATGGTTTGGTCAATGGGTCGTTCTCCTCCAGAGTACGGAAGGGATTATAGCCTACTGATGCGCAAAGCTCATGAATAGCAGATAGACATCCTCGCAATCTCATCCTCGCGTGTTACAATTTCGATGCCCTGATTTTACGATGGAGGACACCCCTTTTGGAGCAACCCCTTTCTTTTCAAGATGTAATTCTGCGTTTGCATCAATTCTGGTCGGATCAGAACTGTATCCTGTGGCAGCCCTATAACATTCAGGTGGGCGCAGGGACGATGAACCCGGCCACGTTTCTGCGCGTGCTGGGGCCAGAACCCTGGAACGTCGCCTACGTCGAGCCATCGGTGCGCCCGGATGACGGGCGCTATGGCGAAAACCCGAATCGGATGCAGTACTTCTACCAGTACCAGGTGATCCTGAAGCCCGATCCGGGCAACCCGCAGGAACTGTACCTGCAAAGTCTGGAAGCGCTGGGCATTGACCGCCTGCGGCATGACATCCGCTTTGTGGAGGATAACTGGGAATCGCCTGCGCTGGGCGCGTGGGGTCTGGGCTGGGAAGTCTGGCTGGATGGGCAGGAGATCACCCAGTTCACCTACTTTCAGCAAGCGGGCGGGCAAACACTGACCCCTGTTTCAGTGGAGATCACCTACGGGCTGGAGCGCATCCTGCTGGCCTTGCAAAGCAAGAACGCGGTATGGGACATCGACTGGGTGCAGGATGTGACCTACGGCGATGTGCTGCTGCAATCGGAGATTGAGCACTGCCGCTACTACTTCGAGGTGGCGGATGTCGAGTCGCTGATGGGCGTGTTCAACGTCTACGAGGCGGAAGCGCAGCGCGCGCTGGCACAGGAGCCGCCGCTGACGATGCCTGCACATGATTACGTGCTCAAGTGCTCGCACCTGTTTAATGTACTGGATACACGCGGCGCAATCGGTGTGGTAGAACGGGCCGATTACTTCCGGCGGATGCAGCGATTGGCTGCCCAGGTTGCCCGCGCTTTCGCTGACCGACGCGGAGACATGGGCTATCCGACTCTGCCTGCTGGGTGGGAGGTCAACCCCGAAACGGGGATCGTATCGGCTCCCGCCCCGACACCACCTGCCCTCGATGCGAGATCGTATCCTGCGAAACCTGCACCGTTTGTGCTGGAAATCGGCGTGGAGGAACTACCGCCGGGCGATCTTGATTCGGCGCTAGGGCAGTTATCGGAGATGTTCCCTGCGATGCTGGCAGATGCCCGCCTTGACTCTGAGTCGATGCGCGTGGGCGGAACTCCCCGGCGGCTGGTGGTGACCGTCGAAGGCCTTGCGCCCACGCAGCGAGCAGAGACGATGGTGCATCGAGGGCCACCGACACGCGCCGCCTTCGATGCGGACGGCAAGCCCACCAAAGCCGCTGAGGGCTTTGCACGCGGGCAGGGCGTATCGGTAGATGCGCTGCAACGGCAGGAGATCGATGGTGGTGAATACGTGGTCGCCATTGTGGAAGACACGGGCCGCCCCACGCAGGAAGTTCTGGCGGAACGCCTGCCAGAGATGATCGGCGCGATCCGCTTTGATAAATCGATGCGCTGGAACTGGTCGGGGGTGGCCTTCTCGCGCCCGATCCGGTGGATGGTGGCGCTGTTCGGTGGGGGGGTGATCCCCTTCGAGTATGCACATGTCTATGCGGGGCGCACCACGCGCGGAACACGCCCGCAGGGCTCACCAGAGTTGGCGATCAAAGATGCGGCCTCGTATCACGACGTGATCGGCAAGCAGGGCATTGTGATCGACCCGGCAGAGCGCCGCGCCCTGATCGCCGAGCAGATCGACGCGATGGCAAAGTCAGTGCAGGGCAGTGTGGTGGAAGATGCCGATCTGCTGGATCAGGTCACGAACATGGTCGAACAGCCTACCGCGATCCTGGGCACATTCGATAGAGCAGACCTGGAACTGCCTACCCCGGTGCTGATCACGGTGATGAAGAAGCATCAACGCTACTTCGCCGTAGCGACCGGAAAGGGTAAGCTGCTGCCATACTTCATTGCCGTGCGCAACGGCGATGATCAACATGTGGACAGCGTGATCGAAGGCAATGAACATGTAATCCGCGCCCGGTTTGCCGATGCGCGCTTCTTCTATAATGCCGATAGCAAGCAGCCGCTTGCAGCCTACACCGCTGCGTTGAACGGTCTTACGTTTCAAGAGAAGCTCGGTTCGTACTTTGATAAGGCCGTGCGCCTTGAGGGGTTGTCAGCGCGTCTCGGTGCGCCTTTGGGTTTGACCGACGCGGAGCAAGAAACCGCGATCCGCGCGGCGCGGCTTGCCAAGGCTGATCTCGCTACCCAGATGGTCGTGGAGATCACGTCGCTTCAGGGCGTGATGGGCAAGGAGTACGCGCTCAAATCAGGCGAACCGCAGGCAGTGGCGGATGCCATCGAGGAGCATTACTCCCCCCGATATTCCGGTGACGGGTTGCCTTCCACCCCGGCAGGGACGGTCATCGCGCTGGCAGATCGGTTGGACAGCCTGGTCGGGCTGTTCAGCGTCGGGATGGAGCCAACCGGGTCAGCAGACCCGTTCGGACTGCGCCGTGCCGCACAGGGCATCGTGCAGATTCTATTGGGAAAACAGATCGCACTCGATCTGCGGCAGGCGATCCAGTGGGCGGCGATGGGCTATACGCGGGAACTCGGTGAACAGTTCATCAGCGAGGAAACAAAGGCCACCGTGCTTGAGTTCATCACCAGCCGCCTGCGGGTAACATTGAGGGAGAGCTTCCGGCATGATGTGGTGGAAGCCGTTCTTGCAGAAAGCGCAGCCGATCCGCGGCAGGCGCACATCAATGCCACCCAATTGAGCAAGTGGATCACGAAACCGGACTGGGCAGAGACGCTCGATGCCTACGCGCGCTGCAAACGCATCACACGGAGTCAGGAACAAACCTATCAGGTGAATGTCGATCTGTTCGAGGAGCCTGCTGAAAAGCGCCTGCACCTCGCGGTGCAGGTGGCGGCGCAATCGCTCACCGATAGGCGTGATATCAACACCATGCTGGTAGCGTTTGAGCCGCTGGTACCAGCGATCACCACCTTCTTCGCGCCTGCGGTTGAGGGGGGTGTTCTGGTGATGCATCAGAACAAGAACATCCGCGAAAACCGCCTGGCGCTGCTCCAACGGATCGCCGGGTTAGCGGACGGAATCGCCGACTTCTCGCAGATGGAAGGGTTCTGATCAATCCTTGCCCGTAAGCGACCCTGTGAATGCGACGAAACACAGGGTCATTTTCATTTCTGCGCCACAGAGTGATCCCCCTAATTGCTACCTGTTGACTTCCTGCTACAATTCAGAAGGGTATGGGGCCCAACATTATTGCGATTGTCATGGAGGCAGGCTGTTGGCTGATTGGGTTGGACAGATAGTATCCAAGGTGGAAATTCAGCGGCTGCTGGGACGTGGGGGCATGGCGGATGTGTATCTGGGCCTTCATACGACCCTCAACCGACCCGTAGCAGTCAAAATATTGCATGCTCATCTGATGGAGAATGCCAGCCTGCTGAGTCGCTTCCGCAGCGAAGCCCAGTCGGTGGCTACGATGCGGCATCCCAACATCGTGCAGGTACTCGACTTCGACATTGTGGACGACCGCCCCTACATCGTGATGGAACTCCTCGAAGGGATCACGCTGCGCGATTACCTGCAACAGCACCGCGACAACGAGACACGGATTGCTCCTGCTGCCATCATGCACATCGTTGCATCGCTGGCTCGTGCCCTCGATTATGCGCATGAACGCGGAATCATTCACCGCGATATCAAGCCCGCCAACATTATGCTGCGCCATGAAGGGGATGAACTCAGTTCCGAAGGACTCTGGCCCTCGCGGGTAGATGTCGTTCTCACGGATTTCGGGATTGCCCGTATCGCAGATTCGGCTGCGAATACCGCATCAGGGACGATTGTCGGCACACCCGCGTACATGAGTCCAGAGCAGGTGCGGTCTGAACTGGTGGATGCACGCTCTGACATCTATTCGCTGGGGATCGTCCTCTACGAAATGCTTTCTGGCGAACTCCCCTTTGATGGCGACAGCCAGGCATCCCTGCTGATCAAACAGATTTCAGAGATACCCGCGCCTATTCAGGGAGCCTCCCCTGAAGTGCAGCGAATTCTGGATCGGGTGCTTTCCAAGACACCGGATCAACGGTATGACCGCGCCAGCGATCTTGCAACGGAACTGCAAGCAGCCATCGCGGAGGGGGATGCTATTCAACCGAATGCGCGTCCGGCACGCGAGACAGCGCGCCGAAGATCTGCTGCGGAGAGCGTGCTCCTGACACGAGATCTCAAACTGGACGGCGACTCTGGAACACAGATGGGGACCGAACTCCCTCATCAGACGGTTCAGACAGCTACCACGGGTACCAGCCCGGCGATCTGGATTGTAGGTATCATCGGAGGGTTGGCTCTGATTGCCAGCCTTGCGGCGCTGTTTGGGCACCAAATCACAGACTCTGCGCCATCGCCTGCTGCGCCATCGCCTGCTGCGCCATCGCCTACTTCTCTACCGCCTACTGCGACAGGCCAGACCCCGGTCGCGGGCTTATTAGATCCCGCATCCACTGATTCGGTTGGCATGGTGCTGATTCACGACGATGTGGTCACGGTAAACCTGACGGGTGTGGATGCGCCTCCTGAGGGGATGCGCTATGAAGCATGGCTCACAGAGAGCGGCTCTGGCCTATTCTCGTTAGGCCCTGTGATCGTGAAGGATGGGCAAATCACCCTGGAAACTACCGACAGCGACGGGCGGAATCTGCTGGCAGCGTATGACGGGTTCGCCCTGAGTCTCGAACCTGACCCCGACGATGATCCGGCAGTCTCCGGGGATATCGCCTATGCAGGGTATCTGACCCCGGAGCAGGTCAGCCACCTTAGGCTCCTATTTGATGTCAATCGGGATGTCTCTTTTCGAGACATGCTGATCAATGGTTTGACTCAGCAATCGCTCGTATACGATTCTCACATTGAGAATACAATCAACGCGATCAACGCAAACAATCTCGCTGCTGCAAAATCGCATGCCGAGCACGTCATTAACATTCTGGTAGGGAGGGAAAGCCCGGAGTATCTGGATTATGATGGCAATGGTCGCACCGAAAATCCGGGCGATGGCGGGGGGTTGAGCAGTTATTTGCAGGTCATGCGGGATGCCCTAATAGCCACCGCTTCCATAGACGAAACCCAGAGCAGTGATCTGCACAATAGAGCCGATAATGTCGAGTCCTTCCTGCTCACAGGGGAAGATATGAAGAACGACGCATTGAGCATCACGGCAGCAGACGCGATTGAGGAAATCGTCCCACTGCGGGAAGACCTCTGGACATTGAAGCTCCAGCGAGTTGTCACAGAGTTGGCGGATCAAGTGCAGGATGACGATTTGTCGGTCGGGATCGAGATATTCCCTACCGCGAAATAACGCGCACTCATCCCAACAGACTCCCTATGGCAAAGAGCGAGAAAACCCAGGCAATGCGTGTACTGGAAGGTCTGGGGATTCCATATGAGGTCATCGAGTTCCCCGAAGACATCCACGATGCAACGGAAGTGGCGATCTATGCCCATGTGCTTCCCGACCATGTATACAAAACGCTGGTCGTGGAATCCGCCGACGTGGGCCGCAAACCGATGTTGTTCATGATCGCATCCAATAACCAGCTTGACCTGAAAAAAGTTGCAAAAGCGGTCGGGATCAAGAAGGCACACATGGCGCGTCATGCCGATGCCGAACGCATGACCGGTTTGAAAGTCGGAGGCATCTCGGCCTTATCGCTGCTGAACAGGGGATTCGACATCTACATCGACGAGTGGATCGAGGTACTGGATTTTGTGCTGGTGAGTGCGGGGCAGCGCGGGATCAACCTGCGGATGGCTGCCGAAGACCTGCTGCGTGCGACCTCCGCGCAGATTGTGGATGTCAGTGTGGAGGTCGCTGCGCCTTCCTAAAACATCAACGCAAGTTCTCTTGATATTGAATTGGCACAGCCAACACGACCAGCCACCTGCTTTGGTCGGGGATGGTTGGGCAGGGCATCGCGAAGCCTTGATGGAATCCTACCCCCATGTCCCCAGTCTACACATCACGAATGTCCGCAACCATCACTGCGTGAGAGTAGAGTCCTTCAAGAAACCCATAATAACAGGGGCTTGCTTCGCTGTTTTCTCAACGGACTGACCGTCATCACAAAGTTTGGTAAGCAATTCGTTCAGCAGCCGATGATATCATTAGCAAAACAAGCTGGAATGAACGTCAGGCTGGATTCAGGGTTGAGATGCGTATTGTTCTAATTGACGACGATTCCGATACACACGAATTTCTTATACCTTTTCTCAAAGCGCACGGATTCGATACCTATTCTGCCTATTCAGGAGGAGAGGGGCTTGATCTCATCCGCCGCTACGATCCCGATCTCATCATTCTTGACATACAACTTCCAGAGATTGATGGCTGGGAAATCTGCCAACGCATTCGGTATCAGTCTAATCTTCCGATCCTGATGATTTCCGCTGTGGCTCAGGAAGATGAGGATGTAATTCGCGGCCTGAGCCTGGGAGCCGATGATTATCTTCTCAAACCATTGCGGCTGAATGTATTTGAGGCTCGGTTAAAAGCGCTCCTCAGGCGTAGTATGGAAACCACCTGGCGCAATGATAGGCAAGCCTATATTGACGATCATCTGATGATAAGTTTGCATCGGAAGCAGGTCTCTGTAAACGGAAGGCCCGTCTCCCTCTCGTCACTTGAGTATCTTGTGCTGGCTATGCTGGTTAGGAATAAGGGATTCGTGGTCAGCACGCTTGATCTGGTTGACGAGTTGTGGGCAGAGTCAGTGAATGATGATTATGCGCGCTATATTCGAGTGTACATCAAGCGCCTGCGCGACATTATCGAGCCTGATCCGCAGAATCCTGAATATCTGATCAATGAGCACGGAGTAGGATACAAATTCGTTCCTCACAACCCTACAGAGACTCATAGTAGTCATTAGTTTTCGAGGCAAACAGCTTTTTCCCAGGCTGAATCTGTGACATTACAAAGGGCTAACAGAATGCCTTGAAAACGACAATTGACGCTATTCATATACAGACCATATACAGGTGCCCGGTATCTTTACAAGGAATGTGGAGAGGATCTCCACATTCCTGGAGACATGACCTTGTCAATTTTAGTGACTTAGATGGATAGATGGATAGATGGAGAAGAACTAATGGGACAAAGCATCTTGATTGTTGATGACGACCCGGATGCACGAGAGATACTGGAACTGGTTATAGGAACTTTGGA
>JAHEME010000766.1 GCA_024643825.1 Chloroflexota bacterium
AACCTCCGGCGTCGATCACCGCCGCTGGCAAGTTGCGGGGAAGCAGGCCCACCACATCATCGATCCGCGCACCGGCCAGCCCGCCGAGACTGATGCTCTCACCGCTACGGTGATCGCATCCAGCGGGGTGCAGGCCGAAGCCTGGGCCAAGGTCGCGCTGATCGGCGGCACACATAGTTTGCACCAATTGGCGGATGCTCATCTGCCTGCGCTGGTCGTTGACGCGCAGCACACGGTCTATCCGAATACCGAAATGTCTACACGTATCGCCGTGATGGAATACGGCGGCTGAACACGAAACGAGAGGAAAAACTCATGTCACGTATACAGGCAGTTCTTAGCGCAGGGGCCATCACTGGAATCGTCCTGCTGGCAATCATCTTCATCAATCTGAGGGACAAAGTCTCGATCACCTGGAACGGCTCCGAGTCAACCGCAGAGACCGTCAGCGATCCGGCCTATGTCGAAGCGCTGCAGGGTCGTCAGGAGCAGTTGAATCAGGCAGCGAATGCGATGACGGGCCGTCAGGAAGAGTTTCAGGTCCAACTGGATGCCGCCAACCAGACTCGCGCTGATCTCGAAAAGGCGATTGCCGATCAGAAGGCGCAGAATGCAGCCGATGTGCAAACCATCGAAGAACTAGGGCCGCAGATTGCGGCGGCGAATGCCGCCCTGGGGCCTCTGCAATCTTCGGCGGCGGCCCTGCAACAGCAGGAAGCCAGCTATGCTGCCCAGATCGAAGCGGCTAACGCGCGCATTCTCGATCTTCGCAACCAAGTCACCGCGATCACCGGACAGTAGGAGACGCATCATGACTGCACAGGCTAGCGTTCAGAAGCGCGCCCCGGAGAATACCGTTCCGTGGGGGTGGATGATCCTCATCGGTATTCTGGGGATGATGCTGATCCTCATCGTGTGGGGATTCACTACCCTCACGCCCGTCCTGCCCATCGCAAAGGCGGTGATGTCCGCCTTCAATGCCAAGGCTGCTTGGTACGCTTCTCGTGCGGCGGCGGTGGTGGCCTACGTCCTGCTGACGATCTCGGTGGTGTGGGGCCTGGTGTTGAGCACCAAAATCACCAAGGAGATCACGCCTGCCCCGGCGGTGCTGGGGCTTCACAACGCGGTCGGTTGGGCCGCTGTGGGGTTGGGAGCGTTTCACGGGCTGGCGTTGATGATGGATACCTACTACACGTATTCGATCTTCCACCTGCTGATTCCGTTCACCGGGCCGTATCGACCACTGTGGGTTGGGTTGGGGACGATCAGCCTGTACCTGATGTTCGCAGCGTCAGCCAGCTTTCTATGGAAGAAGTGGCTGGGTCAGCGCACCTGGAAGCTGATCCACTACCTGACCTTCCCGATGTACGGGATCGTGACCCTGCACGGCTTCATGGCGGGGACGGACAGTGGGCAGTTGGGCACGAATGCGATGTATCTTGGGAGCATTCTGCTGGTGCTGTTCCTGACCAACTATCGGGTCATGGCGGTGCAGCAAACTCGGCGTAAGAGTGAGGCTGCCGCAGACTGACCGAACTTACTCTATCCATCTCTGGGGCGCACCGCTACGTGCGTCCCTTTTTTGTTTCGCGCATCCCGGCTTATTCAGTTTGTGGTGATTCACGCATGGGCACGGGTGGACGTGCGGATAGGGGTTGTGAAAAACACGTCGCGTGCTGCGTGAACCTGACGCGCTCTTCGGCGGGAGGTCGTCGCGAAGGCTCGTCGCCTTCGCTTACAGGAGTTTGCTTCCGCAAACTCCGCGGCCCGTACCGCGTTCCCCGATGGGTGAGCTTGCGGGCACAGGCTGCCATTGATCAGGCTCCACTGTGGCTGTGACCTGTGCCCGACTTCCCCCTCACACAAGGTGAGTACATAGACCCACTCATCCATCGGGGAACAACCGTATCGTATGTGATTTGCCTGCTTCTCCCGCGAGCGGTCGGCGGCATGGTGACCCATCACTCTCTGCCGCGTCGTGCCTGCGGGCGCAGGGAGATTCCCGTGACCCGGAAATCCAGACGGCCCCTCACCCCCGGCCTCCCTCCTCCCCCGTCCCCTTCTCCCAGTAGGAGAAGGGGGGTAAGAATAGCGACGTCGGATGCCTACAACCCGGCCTTTGGTGCGGCGATGGTGACCCATCACTCTCTCGCCGTGAGCCACCGTTGACGCGGGAGGCGCTGCCTGCCTGCG
>JAHEME010000767.1 GCA_024643825.1 Chloroflexota bacterium
GTGGCTGTTGGAGCCAGCCATGTTCCCCAACTTTCGATGTGCAACATGCTGATCCAATCAAACATCCCTGATGAGATTCGGGGGCGGGTCATGAGCGTCTACAGCTTGACCGTCTTCGGGGTTGTGCCCGTGGGGGCGCTGATCGGCGGGGCGATGGCGAATCAAATGGGTGCGCCGCTGGCGATTCTGCTGAATGCACTGGTGGTGATCGGCATCGTGATCGCCCTGCGGATCGCTGTGCCCGCCGTCGGGCAGCTTGACTAGCAGATGGGAAGGTTGTCGAGGAGCAGCCAGGGGCATTTCATAGCCTGAATCGGAGAGGCGAAGAAAGTTGACGCACTCTGGCCCCTATGGTACACTCGGCCTCACTTGAGCCGAGCCGTAATCTCTATCGCGGCTATCTCTATTCTTGTGCTCAATTTTGTATCCAGAATCAGGAAGAGGTCGGCCATTAGCAAGTCCAGCTATCGCATCAATGACGCAATCCGTGTGAATGAAGTTCGCCTGGTGATCGAAACAGGCGAAAATATCGGGGTAGTTACGATTCGTGAAGCCCTGGATCGTGCGGAAGCAGCGGATCTTGATCTCGTCGAAGTTGCGCCTAACGCGGCCCCTCCGGTCTGCAAGATCATGGACTTCGGCAAGTTCCAGTACGAGCAAGCGAAGAAAGAGCGCGAAGCTCGTAAGCAGCAGAAGACGGTTGAAATCAAGGAAATCCGTCTTCGGCCTAAGACGACTGATCATCATCGGTCGTTCAAGGTCAAGGCGGCGCGCGGCTGGATCGCTGATGGCATGAAGGTAAAGGTTCGCATTCGGTTCCGGGGACGCGAGATTCACTACCCGGAGATCGCACTGGAACTGCTGGATGCGATTGCGAAAGACCTTGAGGATGTCGCGATTGTGGAGCAGCGGCCTGGGATGGAAGGACGTACCATGCTGATGGTACTGGCCCCGGCTGGCAAAGGCGATTAGCTGGCTCCACCTGACAATGGTCGTTCTACCTGCGGTGGATGTCCCACCTGCGGTGGGAATTAGGAAGGATGCGCGCTCTCCCTCAAGCGGTGAGCGCACTATTTGTACCAGCACTACCAATCAGGAAGCCGTGTTAGAGGGTTCTCTGGCAGGCTCCTAAGGAGATGAGGCTGTGGCACGGAAACCACGAAAAGGAAAGTTCAAGCTGAAGACTCACAAGGCGACGGCGAAACGCTTTCGCATCACCGGCTCTGGAAAACTGGTTCGGAGCCAGGGGCCTAAGAGCCATCTGCGGCGCAAGAAGTCCGCACGTACGAAGGCAGGCCTGAGTGAGATGATGGTGGTAACTGATAACGCCAGTGTGAAGCGGGTGCGGAAGCTCGCACCGTATCTGAAGAAGCACAAGAGCAATCCACCGGGCTAGGATTTGCCGGATACTTTTCTTGATTCCTCGGCCTTTGCAGGCCCGTGTGTGTGAAGTGAGAATGCTATGTCAAGAGCAAAGGGCGGAACCGTTACCCGCCGTCGTCATAAGAAAATCCTGAAGCTAGTCAAGGGGCAGTACGGATCGCGCGGGGTGTTGTTCCGCCGTTCCAATGAAGCGATGATGAAATCGCTGTGGTATGCCTACCGCGACCGCCGCACCCGCCGCCGTGATCTGCGCCGTTTGTGGATCATGCGCATCAATGCCGCTGCCCGAGTTAATGGGCTAACGTACAGCCGCTTTATTTATGCGATGAAGAAGGCGAGCATTGAGCTTGATCGCAAGGTTCTGGCGCATATAGCGGTGCATGACCCGGCAGGGTTTGCGCGTGTCGTCGAGGCGGCGCAGGCCAGTTCCTGAACCGTCGTATCGGATGTACTCTCGACGCCCCTCTATGAGTGGGCGTCTTTTGTTTGTGGTGGAGATGGGCGATCATGCCGACTCTGGTGTTTTTCAAGCCGTATGATGTGCTGACCAAGTTCACGGACTCAGAGGGACGGCCTACATTAGCTGATTACGTGGACGTCCCGGAGGTGTATCCTGCCGGGAGGCTGGATAAGGACAGCGAGGGGCTGCTGCTGCTCACCGATGATGGGCGATTGGCGCGGCATATCTCCGACCCGGCGCATGAACTCCCGAAGGAGTATCTAGCACAGGTCGAGAACATCCCCGATGAAGAGGCCTTGCAACGGCTGCGGGATGGCGTGGTGATTAAGGGTACGCGCACGC
>JAHEME010000768.1 GCA_024643825.1 Chloroflexota bacterium
TTGGCGCACGTACCAGACCCGCTGGAGATCGGCACAGTAGTCATCCTGCTTGATGCCGAAATCCATGTGCAGCAGGGTTCCGGGGGTGACGGCGTACTCGTGCATCGGGGCCACATGACCAACGGGAGAATCGGGGCCAGCGTTCAGGGTGGGGCAGTAGTCCCAATCCCAGGCTGTGCCGAGGTTGCGATCGGTGACGATCTGGTGGATGGCGTAGGCCGCTTCGGCTTCGCTGACACCAGGTGCGGCGATCTCACCGATCTGGTTGAATACGAACTGGGTCGTGCTAATGGCGGCGCTGATGCGCTCGATCTCAGCAGGGGACTTGCGACCACGCAGGGCACTGATCACGGGTTCAGCGGAGATGAAGCGATCCGGCAAGGTTGCATCGGCGAGATAGCCACGGAGAAGAAGCATCAGGCCATGACCGAGGCCATCGGATGCCACATCGTTCTCGGAGTAGTTGAGGGCGATCTGGCGCGGGTCAAGCTCTAGCAGGGTGGTCACCAGCGGGGTGCGGATGCCCTCAACGTAGGGGATGACTTCGGTGTATGCGCCGACCTGGCGTACATTCTCGGCATCGTGCTGGCCCACAATGGCGATGCGCCGACCTTCACGGGTGAGGATAAAGGCCGACTGCCAGACCATATCCATGCCGAGGATTAGATCGAGTGCTGGATCGGGGGAGAGACTGGTCTCGCGGACGAACGTCATCCATACATCGATATCAAGTTCGTTGAGAATGTCAACGGCCTGATCGACTTTTTGGCGGGCAAGCAAGAACTGATCGGACATGGGGACTCCTATAACGGCAGTAATGGATTTGGGATGATAGGTGATGAGTCAAAAGCTATGTTCATCAACTCCTTGCGATGGGCGGAACGGCTTCAAGACCGGGGCGGGTGACGGATTCGCTGGCAAGGAGAGAAGCAAATTGCGCTGCATCCAGCGGGTCAGCGCCCCTGTGGACGTGCAGAAAAAAGGCGGCGGCAAAGATATCGCCAGCACCCGTCGAGTCTACTTCGGCGACGGCAAGAGCCGTGATGGTGGTGGGTTGGCCTTGATCATAGACGGTGCAGCCCTGCCACCCACGGGTTACAACGATGAGGCGCGTCGAGGCAGCAAATTCCTGGATCAGACTCTCGTCCCCACTTACATCTTCGATGCTGAGAACGACGGCATCAGCACGAGCCAGCGTGCGCCCCGCATTCGGCCATGGTTGAAATGAAACTCTCCCAGCCTCGTTCCAGCGACGCATCCAGCCCTGGGGCGTGACTCCTACAAAGGAATCGGGGAAGGAGTCGATGAGGGTCTGTTCGATTTCATTGGCAACGGGTGCGAGATGCACGAGGCGCGAGGAGCGCCATTCAGCGGGTACGCTGTCGGCACGAAGTATGGCTGCACGCGAGAACAATGTCTGCACACGCCCTGCCGGGGTCATGACATTCTCAAAGGTGGTGAAGTTGGGGGCCGGGACTATTTGCAGCGGGAGTGATGCCAGCGGAGCCACCAACGAATCCTCCAGTGGGCCGCTGGTAACAATCGCAACATCTGCACCGAGCGCGTGGGCTGTGAGGGCACTGAACGTCACCGTACCACCAAGACGAGGCCCTTCGGAGGATCGATCCTGGCTTACATGACCGATGGCAAGGTAGTCAATCCTATTCATCACAGACATGCGCCCGGCTGAAACAAAACGAGCCTATAGAGGCTCGCTGGGGCAAGGGCTTACTGATCCTTGCGCGGGACAATCGTGACGCGGCGCTTTTCACCTTCGCCAACGCTTTCGGTGGTTACGGTGCGATCATCACGCAGGGCAATATGAATGATACGACGCTCATTGGGAGGCATTGGCTCCAGGGTCATTGTGCGTCCCATCTCTCGCGCCTGGGCCGCCATGTTGTGTGCGAGCTTGTGCAAAGAGACCTCGCGGCGCGTCTTGTAACCCTCGACATCCAGTACAACATTGGCCCTGGTTTGTAGTTCCCGACTAATGATGAGGCGCGCAATGTATTGCAGAGCATCCAGCGTCTCGCCATGCCGCCCGATCAGTACACCAAGATCGCGGCCCTGAATGTCGAGAATCCAGGGTGGGGAACCGTCATCGGCATCGGATGCTTCGGCACGATTCACCTCAACCTGGGCGACGATTTGCATTCTCGAAAGAAGGTCCTGGACGACG
>JAHEME010000769.1 GCA_024643825.1 Chloroflexota bacterium
CCGTGGCGTGTGAGAAGGCTATTGCAATGCCGAGTTCAAGTCTGCCTGCGCTGATGCACATACAAGCTGCCAGGATTCGCACTGCCATCTCTTTTTCGAACTCCGATCGGATTGGTCTAGCGCCATATTTTCTGATGCAGGCAGAGGCACGGGCCCCGGTTAAGGGGCCCATGTCGGTGGCTGTAGCGGCAATCACTCCTCCATCCAATGTTGCGCGGAGAGCATTCTCGACGAATGGCGCAGGAGAGCCGAACGGATCGAGATCTATAACACTGAACCGCTCCGCCACATGGTTCAGCAGAAGAAGGTTGGCTTCGGATTCAATAACATCGATGCGCGCCTCTAGACCATTGAGCCGGACTGTCGCGCGTGCGAACTCGATAGTCTGGTGCTCATTGTCCGCCGCCAGCACGCTCAGCACATTCGGTGTCTCAAGCGCGTATCGAATTGCCCTGACGCCCGATGCGGTCATCGGGTCGCAAACGCGAAGCTGTCTAGACGAAGAAAAATGGGACGATGCGAAGAGTATGGCGAGGTCTCGGTTCAGATTCATCCTGGGGTTGAAGAAGACTCGAGACGCGCTTTCTGCTTGAAGGGGCAGCAGTACCTTTGCTCTCCCTTCAACGAACTCCTCCATGTCAAGCGATTTCAGATCATGCATCACTGATGATCTGCTCCGCAATGTAATTCGGCAGCTGTGCGCGATTTTCCAATGTTACCTCAACGATGCGGTTTGCTGGGTCCGATCTTATGGCGGTCACCAAAGGATGGGATGCGCGTTTGTGGATAGTGCCCACAATAATCTTCGGTGATCGCAGCGCCAATTCCACGGACTTAATGAACGGTATTGAATGCAATTCCATTGGACCCAACTCGTCAACGATGACCACGTCGGCCTCAGCGACTGCCCGTTGGATAGCCGTTACGCCGACTCGTTGAAGATCGACTAGATTTACGCCATATTTCCCGACGCGTGGTCCATCTTTCTGATCTGCGTGCGCGAGTATTCCAGTTTCATGAGTGAGAAGATCCTCAAGGCTGAAACCGATCCGGATTCCTGCGCGTTGAATCTCGCTTGAGACTATTCCGCCTATTTTTATGCCTCCACCTCTCAGAATGTCAGAGACCTTTCGGATCACGGTAGTCTTGCCGGAGTTAGGGTTTCCAGTTAGGAAAATTCTGAGAGGGGGCATGTCCCGTGAGAAAGGAGAATCGCAGCTATTAACTTCTGAAGCCAGTCTGTAGGGTATTGGGGTATTCCAGTTGCCAAGAAGAGTTGCTGGAGTTGACGATGCGGGACGAGGGCCCATCATAGGCCCGCTCGTAATCGGCGGGGTGCTTCTGACAGGTGATCGTGTCGACAGTCTTCGCGAGATGGGAGTGAAGGATTCCAAACTACTGACTCCAGCGACTAGAACCAGTCTGGCGGTTAGAATCAGAGAGCTAGCTAGCAAGGTAAGCTTGGTGGAAGCGCAGCCGAGTGAGATAGACGATGTGGTTCTCCATGGCGGCAGGCTGAAGAAACTCAATTTTCTCGAGGCGAAGCTGATGGCGCAAGTCATCAACGATCTCTTGCCAGAGGAAGTCTACGTGGATGCGTCCGATGTCAACGAGAAACGATATGGCCAAACGATTTTGGAATTCCTTCTGCCCGAATTGAAGAAGATAAGGATCGTTTCCAGACATCACGCTGACAGAATCTATCCCGCTGTTTCCGCCGCAAGTATCATTGCGAAGGTGCGAAGAGATGAAGCAGTCGAGGCTCTCAGGAAAGAATATGGGGACTTTGGATCCGGCTATATTACTGATCCCAGAACGCTTGCGTTTCTTAGGGATTGGCGTGGTTCTCACAGTGAGTATCCCCCTATTGTCAGACTCTCGTGGAAAACGATTAAGCAAATTGAGCAGGAAGTCGGTCAATCTCGGCTAAGCGCGTAATCTGAAAGTTCCCTCGGGACGCTGAACCCGATTACGAACAAGCTATGGTATTTCTGGAGCAATTCAACAACTTGGGGTTTGTAAAGAAAGGGTGATGTTCGATCCTTGTACATCTCCCGATAGCTAGTCTCGGTAATACTGAGAATCTTTTTGACGGTAAATTCCTCGATTGGTTCGCCGGCCACGGTGTAGGTGGACTTCCCGAGGTCGGTTCTGCGAAGCACTATTATGGGCAATCTGA
>JAHEME010000001.1 GCA_024643825.1 Chloroflexota bacterium
ACAGACATACCGGCAGTACCCACGGAAGTACCGGTTCCAACGGAAGTGCCGACAGCCACTGACCCACCTGGCCCATTCGCACGCATCGACAGCATCACGCTGGATGGTAATGTATATGTCGTGAACTACGAGACATTCGGGTATACCGAGCAGCTACCTGGGATGCACATTCACTTCTTCTTTGATACAGTGACCCCACAAAATGCGGGATCGCCAGGGGCTGGCCCCTGGTATCTTTATGGAGGGCCACGTCCCTTCCGGGGCTACACCACCGGGGAGCGCCCTGGGGCAGCTACCCAAATCTGTGCTCTTGTAGCGAATGCCGATCACAGCATTATTCTGGATTCTGGAAACTGCGTTCCCTTGCCCTGACGCGCCGAAAATCGACCTTTGGAGCGAGCGATCAAACGTCGCTCGCTTTTGTTATGGGGAATTCAACTGATTTGCCAACCTGACCTGCTCTGGTAAGCTAGGCTATCCAAAGATTGAATGCCTG
Organism: Chloroflexota bacterium; assembly: GCA_024643825.1. GTDB lineage: Bacteria > Chloroflexota > Anaerolineae > Aggregatilineales > UBA3940 > JAHEME01. Next base: position 497 of record JAHEME010000001.1, read on the forward strand.
GAGTAAGCATGAAATTCCTCAATCTTCGCGTAAGTCAGGGGCCTGTCAAAGCACCACCTTCGCCTGCCGAAATCTCCGCAGGAATGCTCACCCATGATGCCGTCGGGCCGATTTCCCTGCGATCAATTAACAACCTTCATGAAAATATCAAACGTCGGGTCTATCGTGGGCTTCTTCCTGCCAGTTTGCTTGCCGATTTCAATATCGATCCAATTACGTACATTGGGCAAAACAACAGCCCATCCGTTGAAGTTACAGCCTTGCCAGATTCAGGGTTGGCAAAAATTATGGTGCTGGCTCCGGACGGTGCACAAGACCCGATTGCAACCTTGGAGCTTTCCGACAACACCTTCAATAGCATCGATCTCAATCTGATGGTTCTAAACCAGCCGGATGGCTCACGTTTTGCCACCGACGTCGATCTGGATGGGCAGCCCACAATATATGGGACAGTAAGAAGAAATCTGGTTGAAGAACAAAAAGCGATGGAGCATGGCCTGGCTCCCGGTCAGATTCGCTCCGGGTTGAGCGCGTCAAAACTTGTGCTCAATCAGTTGGAGACCTTTCTTGCTATGATGGGACATCGAGCCTATTATCTGGAGCCACTTACGTACGCATCTGCCTGGGTTTTTGAAAGGCGTGGATTTGCCTATGTGCGCGGTCACAAGTTGATGGACACAATCCATGTCGAATTTCAACCGGGTGGACAGCTTCACGCATCTCTTGATGTCAGTACCCCTTTTCGTCAATCTGACCAGTGGAAGACTGTACGTGGAAGAGCCTGGGCGATTCATGATGGCATCCTGGATGTCCTTGATGAGCGTTGGGATAACTTGCGGATGGTCAAACAACTGGGCAAATCGGCGGATGTGGTAACATTTCCTGAGAGCGTGTATTAAGTGTTTGACCGAAAGCTTTTTCGGTCAAACCGTGAGGTTTCATGAAAGTCTTTCACTGAAACGCTTAACCTCACATCCTGGCTGCTGAAATTCGGATGGAGTGGACTTTGGTCAATTCATATAAGATGACGCGCGCAGCAGAACTGGAAGCCCTGCCCATTTTTCGTGACTTTCTGGACAGTGTATGTAAAGAGCATGGAATTGGCAGCGAATTCCGTTATGATCTTAAACTCGCGATGGATGAAGCCTGCACGAATATCATCACACATGGCTATGCGGGCATGAATCCCGGCTCGATCATGATGGAAGTACAATTTCAGCCCTCACACATTCGCTTGAGCATCACGGATTTTGGTCTCGCATTTGAGCCTGTTGAGACGGCTGCTCCCGATGTGAATGCCCTGTTGGAAGATCGGGTTGCAAGTGGATTTGGTCTGTATTTTATTTATCAGACTATGGATGAGGTTGAATACCGTACAACTGTCGATTGTAATATGCTGACACTGGTCAAAAGGCGGCACGCTCCTGACGCGGCCTAGCACGACTATGGGAGGAAACAAGGTGGAAATCACAGAGAAGGATGTTGATGGCGTAGCCATCCTGTCTTTTTCGGGCAGTCTGGATGCACTCACCTCACCAGAGGCGACCGACTATCTTGAAGCATGTATATCCAACGGTAAGAATCAAATCGTGGCAGACCTGGCTGCGGTTGATTTCATCAGTAGTGCTGGGTTGCGCGTTGTTCTTACTGCCATGAAGCAAACACGCTTGGCCGGAGGCGACTTTCGACTGGCAGCTCTCCCGGATGGAGTGCATAAAGTAATTGCGATGGCAGGCTTTACCAGCATCCTCAAAATCTATGATGATGCTGAATCTGCTTCTTCCAGCTTCCGTAAATAATCCATGCCAACCTCAAACCCAGAGCACAAGCGGCGCGTGGCGCTGGTCATCGGGGCCGGATCGATTAAATGCGCTGCTGCACTTGGGCTGCAAAAATCGCTATATCAAGCAGGCATCTCGATTGATATGGTGGTAGGGTGCAGCGGTGGTAGTTTATATGCGGCTCTCATTGCGCTTGGAACCGAAACAGAAGAAGCTGAACGGCTTACCCATGCACTGTGGACGCGGGAGCTAACAAAGAAGCGCAGCATTTCCGCCCTGCTAAAAACAGTTGCGCCACGTATCTTCGGGTTCGATGAGAATTTTGGTCTGATTGACGATAGCTTGATCCTGAGTCGATTGAAGGCGGCTTATGGGGAACAGACGTTTACCGAAGCGCGCATCCCCCTCTATATAGTAGCCACAGACTTTGAGACCGGGGAGAAAGTAATTCTGGAGAAAGGTCGCCTCCGGGACGCAATTCGGGCGAGCATTGCGATCCCTTTCATCTTCAAACCATGGCGCTTTCAGGATCGCCTGCTGATGGATGGCTTCATGTCCGACCCGCTGCCTGTGGATGTTGCGATTAAAGAGGGTGCCGATCTGATCATTGCCCTGGGGTTTGACAGCCCCTACCAGACACGCATCGACTCTTCGCCTCGGTTCGCGTTTCAGGTCACAACGATTATGGCGAACCATCTGTTGACCTCGAACTTCGCGTTTCACAATCTGGCACATCACACGGAAGTGATCCCGGTTGTGCCGGAGTTTGATCGCCGAATCAGGGCGTTCGATAGCGATGAACTTCACTACATTATCGAACAGGGGGAGAAGGCCATGAATGAGCAAATCCCCTATGTTCAGCGATTGCTGGGGACGCAGTGATCGGCAGCCGCAAAATCAAGTAGCCTCCTCCATGATTACAAGAGAATCCAGAAAACTCCCAAAAACAGGGAGTTTTCTGATGCAGAATGTGGATATGATGGAAATTCTCCAATGGCCTGTGGGCAGTGGGAATCGGGAGAGTTTCTCATGGAAGGCTGTGCAACTTCCTCTTAGGAACTTCGTACTAACTTCATGTGGAGATGATTGACCTCCTGCTGGTTGAGGGATCAGAAAGGTGATGTATGGTTGCAACAACGGAATCGCTTCAGGCCATGAGCTATACAAGGGAATATGAAAACGGTAATCAGCAACTTATCGAACTGAGAAGGGTGGCGAAATCCTACAAGACAGCAGTAGGAGATTTCGTCGCGCTTAAAGAAATTGATCTGAATGTCGATGCGGGTGAGTTTGTTGCGGTTATTGGCAAATCTGGCAGTGGTAAGTCCACATTGATCAACATGCTTACAGGGATTGATCGCCCCACCAGCGGCGAAGTGCTGATCGGCGATACAGCCGTTCACCTTCTCAAGGAAGGTCAGATCGCCCAATGGCGCGGGCGTACTATCGGGATCGTGTTCCAGTTCTTCCAACTTCTCCCCACCCTCACGATTGCAGAAAACGTCATGCTGCCGATGGATTTCTGCAATATGTATGCGCGGCGGGAACGCACAGAACGTGCCATGCATTTGTTAGAACTGGTAGACATCGCCGACCATGCACATAAATTACCAACCGCTGTTTCCGGTGGGCAGCAGCAGCGCGCTGCGATTGCCCGTGCGTTAGCCAATGATCCACCAATTGTGATGGCAGATGAACCGACAGGAAACCTTGACTCCCGGACGGCGGCTGCCGTATTCGATCTCTTCCAAAACCTCGTCGAGGCGGGCAAGACGATCCTGATGGTGACTCACGATGAAGGGCAGGCTCGACGTGCCTCACGCACGATTGTCCTTGCCGATGGGGAGGTCGTCAACGAGTATCTTGCAAGAGCATTGCCATTTCTTGCACAAGACCAAATGGTTAGAGCCACACATAAGCTGGAGTCTTTCAGCTTCTCCCCCGGCGAAGTGATCATGCTTCAGGATGCTCCACCGGATCGGTTTTACATTATCAAAGCGGGCGAAGTTCATATCTATCTTCGCCAACCAGATGGAGCTGAGATTCTGGTAGACACGCTGCGAAGTGGTCAGTATTTTGGAGAAGTTGCGCTTCTCCGAGGCGGCGTTCGTACCGCTACCGTGCGTTCGTCGCGCAAGTCTGGTGTCGAGGTGATTGCTCTCGATCAGCAGAGTTTCAACGAAGTGGTCTCTGAATCTGCGGTGACGCGAAGCGAGATGGATCGTGTCATGGCAGAACGTGCTGCTGCACAGACTCGGTTACGCCAGTCCCCTGCTGCAACACAAGAAGATGACCTCTAGCCTGTAAGAAAGCAGAAGTTACCATGCTGAACCCACGCTGGCAGAAAGTTCTTCGCGATCTATGGGGCAATAAGGCCCGTACGCTTCTCGTGGTAATGGCAATCGCCGTAGGGGTGTTTGCATTTGGAAGCGTGTTCATCACGCAGGAAGTCCTGCTGCGGGATATGACGCAGGGCTATGAATCGATCCACCCGGCTAATGCTGTCCTGACCATGGCGCCCTTCGATGAGAGTGTCGTGAATGCAGCGAAGGGGATGCGCCAGGTAGCGGACGCCGAAGGTCGCGCGACCTTCTCGGTGAAGGTAGAGACTGGCCCCAACCAATGGGTAAATGTTGATCTCTTCGCCATTCCAGATTATTCCAATATGCGGATTGATGTCATCACACCGGAACTGGGTGCGTGGCCTCCAGTACGGCGCGAAGTGCTTTTAGAGCGAACTTCAATGCCGCTTGTGGGGGCCGACATTGGAGATACCATCGGCATCGAACTTCCGAATGGACAGCATAAGGAGTTGTTGTTAGCAGGAACCGTTCATGACTTCAACGCAATCCCGGCGAATTTATTTCCTCAGGGGTCGGGCTATATCTCCCTTGACACGTTGGAGTGGCTGGGGCAGCCGCGTGCCTATAGCCAGTTGAAGCTCACTATGAGTGATCCGAACCCGACGCAGGAGTCCATTGAACGGGATGCCAGCGCGGTGACAGATCGGCTGGAGCAGCAGGGGAATACGGTTGGTTATACGGAGGTACGAGAGCCGGGCAAGCATTGGGCTTCCGATGTCACTCAGGCTTTTACCACGATCCTGGAAGGAATCGGCGTATTCTCCCTGATCTTGAGCGGGTTCCTTGTCGTCAATACCATTTCTGCATTGCTGGCACAGCAGAGACGTCAGATAGGGATGATGAAAGCTATCGGCGCACGAGCAGGGCAGGTAGTCGGAATCTATCTTGCCACTGTGATACTCCTGGGGGCGCTTAGTCTGCTGGTTGCTGTGCCAGTAGGACTGCTCTTTGCGTGGGTCAGTGCTCAGGCGGTAGCCGGATTCCTGAATGTAAATATTACAACATTCCGTATGCCCATATGGGTGTTGATCCTGGAGATCATCCTATCGCTTTTGGTCCCGGTGATCGCAGCCTTAATCCCCGTCATCAGCGGCACACGGATCACCGTTCGTGAAGCTGTCAGTGATTACGGCATCACACCTTCCAATGTAAAGGTCGGTCCTATTGATCGTGTCCTGAGTCACATTCGCGGACTATCTCGGCCTCTACTCCTATCACTACGTAACACCTTCCGGCGAAAGGGCCGACTGTATCTTACCCTGGGAACGTTGACGCTCGCAGGTGCGATCTTTATCGGCATCATTAACGTGCGCGGCTCCATGCTGATCGAACTCGATAAAATCATTCGGTTGTTCAACTATGACGTTCAAATGGGGCTGGGCGGCTCTTATAGCGTTCGACAACTTGAGCGTGAAGCACTGCGTGTTCCGGGCGTAACGGGCGTGGAAGGATGGACGGCTGCTCAGGTGCAGCGTATCAGGCCCGATAAGACAGAGGGTTCCACAATTACTCTATTTGTCCCTCCTGCAGACACTCATTTTATCCAACCCGCCCTGGTAGAAGGTCGCTGGCTGCAACCCGATGATCAGAATGCAATCGTTCTAAGCCTGGACGTTCTTCGAGAAGATTCCGACATCAACCTTGGGGATGAGGTTCGCCTCCTGATGGGGGATGAGGAGCGCGACTGGGTAGTCATTGGCATCATCGACCGGGTAGGACAGCCATTTGCGTATGCCAACTTTGCCTACCTTTCGCGGATTCAGGGTGCGCCGGGCTTTTCAAGCGTGCTGATGGTGGGAACGGAACGGCACGATAGTGCGTATCAAGCGCAACTGGGCCGTACTCTTGAAGAACATCTGAAGCGTGCGGGGATCAATGTTAGTTCTACCATCACGCTCTCTGAAATCTATGGTTCCAATGTGGGGCAGTTCAACTTCCTGATTGGCTTTATGCTCGTAATGGCGGTTCTCCTAGCGATTGTTGGCGGTCTAGGTCTGGCAGGCACGATGAGCCTCAACGTGCTGGAGCGCACGCGCGAAATCGGTGTCATGCGGGCGATTGGGGCGGCGAACTGGGCGGTCAGAAACATTGTTATGATAGAAGGGCTTCTTATTGGTATTATTAGCTGGATTCTGGGAGGCCTTCTGGCAGCGCCATTAAGCTATCTGTTAGGATATGCGGTCGGGATGGCGTTCTTCGAGCGTCCACTCTCGTTCACTTTTGAGATCCCCGGTGTATTTGTGTGGTTGTTACTGATTGGATTTCTTGCGGCACTTGCCAGTGCCATGCCTGCTCGCAGGGCATCCTCCATTACCGTGCGCGATGCCCTCGCCTATGAATAGATCATTTCTGTTTCAGGTGTCCCATGAGATGCCTGTAGAGAAGGAGAGTCCTCAATGAAGGTTCCAGAAAGGCAAGTGTTCCTCCGTTTATTAGCTGCTCTCACCGCAGTGTTGGTGATAGGCTGTTCCGGCGGAACTGCTGCTGAAGAAGTTGTCCCCACGGTAGATACATCAGATCAGACGCCTACTGTGAGCGCCACCGGGGAAGTTGTGCCCGCACAATGGGCAGAATTGAGCTTTGCAATCTCTGGCGTAGCCTCAGAAATTCGGGTGAAGGAAGGCGATGTTGTACAAGAAGGGGACGAAATTGCCAGGCTGGACACGACCGATCTCGATATCGCCCTCGTTCGTGCAAAAGCAGCCCTGTCAGTAGCACAGGCAAATCTCGATCTGGCGAAGGCTGGCCCAAGAGACGCGGAAGTAAAACGCGCTCAAGATCAGCTTGCCGCTGCCAATGCGCGTGTTGCAGTAGCCATTGCCCAACGTGATGCTGTGAAAGCTCCGCCCGATCAGGATGCAGTAATTCAGGCCCAGGTGAATGTACAGCAGGCAGTGAATGGGCAGCAAGATCTTCAGGAAAGCTATGATTCACTAATGTATTTTGTGGAGCATCACTGGGATGATTTTGATTTTCAGCCAGGAGATCGGACACCCCTTGATGGGGAGCAGAATCTCCGCTACTCCCTGGAGCAAGCGAACTTGCAGGTAGCAGCAGCACAGGCCAGCCTCGATAAATTACTGGCAGGCCCTGACCCGGATGACTTGCGCGTTGCTGATGCGAAGGTCTGGGCAGCCGCCGCCCAAAGAGACGCATCCCTTGCGTATCTGAATCTGGTGAAGGCAGGTGCATCCCCGGCTGATCTGGCCGTATCTCAAGCGGAAGTAGAGCAGGCTCAGACAGCCGTAGACTCTGCCGAGGCAGCGCGTGATCAGGGGATTCTGAAAGCTCCTTTTGCCGGAACCATCAGCACCATCAATATTGATCCAGGGGAACTGGTAAACGCAGGGGTTCCTGCCTTTGTTCTCGGCAATCTCGATTCACTGCGCATAGAGACCACTGACTTGAATGAGATCGATGCAGCGCGGGTTCAGGTTGGCGATACAGCAACCGTGACATTTGATGCGCTGCCGAATGTGACCGTACAGGGAACAGTCGTGAGCATTTCCCCGAAGTCGTCCGAAGGGGCAGGCGTGAATTACAAAACGATTCTGGAACTAAATTCTCTCTCATCGGACGTCCGCTGGGGGATGACAGCCTTTGTCGACATCGACGTCAAGAATTAGGTAGAGAGCAATGACGAAACAAACCATGCATACCAGAGGGGCGGGACGCGCATATGTGTTGGCGATCCTCGGCCTGGGATTTATTCTTGGAATATCAGGATGTGGGGCGGGCACAGATACAACTCCGACAGCGGAGGTAGCTCTTTCCCTTCAGGATGTGACCCCGGTTGTGAGCGCAACAGGGGTAGTTGTGCCTTCACAACAGACAACATTGAGCTTTCAGACGCCCGGTTTAGTTGCTCAATTACGCGTAGACGAAGGGGATGTAGTTAAAACAGGTGATGTGCTTGCATCTCTGGATACTACGCTTCTGGAAGCAGATGTTCGTGAAGCGGAGGCCGCACTTGGAGTAGCACAGGCGAATCTGGAAAAGGCGCAGAGTGGCTCTCGCCCAGAAGAAATCCAGCAGGCAGAAAATGATGTTTCTGCAGCAGTCGCATCGGTTTCTGAAGCGGCGGCTCAACGAGATAACGTGAAGCAGGGCGCATCCGAAGCAGAGGTTGCTCAGGCACAGGTTGATTTGCAGGGAGCATATCTTCAGCAAAAGAGCGCGCAGGATCGCTATAACGTTGCGAATGGAACTGCCATCAACGCCGACCCTGATTATCAAGAACGACATCCAGCTTCCGAAGAGAACCTCGATACGAACATGATCGAGGCCACCGGAGAGTCGTTGGACATCGCTAATCGAAATCTGGCAGCGGCGCAGGCATATCTTGACCAACTGCTCGCGGGGCCGAAAGCCAGCGATCTTTCCCTGGCGGATGCTCAGGTGTGGGTGGCCGCCGCCGAGCGCGATGCTTCCCAGGCATACCTTGACCTCCTGCGGGAAGGCCCTCGCCCGGAGAATATTGCCGTCGCGCAGGCGCAGCTTGAACAGCAGCAGGCGGCTCTCGATGCTGCGAGGGCAGCAAGAGATAAGGCGATTCTGCTGGCCCCGTTTGATGGGGTGATCAGTACAGTTTCCATACGGGAGAATGAATGGGCGAACCCCGGTCAGGAGATTGTGCTCCTGGCAGGGGGCGATGCGTTGGAGGTTGAGACCACGGACCTGAATGAGATCGATGTGGCTCGCGTCAAGGTTGGGGATACCGTTACCGTTACCTTTGATGCGCTTCCTGATGTGACAATCAATGGGACGGTTGCCAGTATCGCTCCCAGAGCAAGCGAGGGAGCCGGAGTAAACTACAAAGTTCGCGTTACGCTGAACAACGCACCAGAAGGACTTCGGTGGGGGATGACGGCGTTCGTCGATATTGCCGTTGAGTAGATACTAGCTTAGAGAGTTCGGCGGCTCAGGAGCATCTGAGCCGCCTTTTTTTTGACAGCATCCCATGAGCAAAGTACAGTGAAGCTCTTGTTGAAAGTAGAAAAGCACAATCACTCTACTCTATATTTCAGGCACCAGTTGGAGAATCAATGAGCGAACGCATTGGATTTGTTGGGTTGGGAATCATGGGGAAGTCTATGGCCTTGAACCTTGTGAATGCTGGGTTCAAGGTTCGCGTATGGAACCGCACAACAGAACGAATGGCGGACTTGATCAAAGCAGGAGCCGAATCCGCTACGACTCCTGCTGATCTTGCCGCCCAATGCGATGTTATTCTTGTTTGCGTCAGTGATACTCCCGATGTGAACGCAGTCATTCTGGGGGAGAACGGCCTGATCCACGGTGCTCATCAAGGTGCGTTGATCATTGATATGAGCACGATCAGCCCACAGGCAACGCAGGAGATCGCCGCGCAGTTGAAGGAAAAGGGTATGCATATGCTGGATGCCCCCATCAGTGGCGGGAGCGAAGGCGCTGCTCGCGGTACGCTCAGTATCATGGTTGGCGGAGATGCAGATCAGGTAGAACGTGCCATGCCTTACTTCCAGGCCATCGGCAAATCGATAACCCACGTAGGTGGGACTGGCTCTGGTCAGTTAGTCAAACTGGTGAATCAGGTGCTTGTCGTTGGGAATGCACTGGCGATGAGCGAGGCGCTGATGTTTGCCCAGGCTGGCGGGCTTGATCTTCACAAGACATTAGATGCAGTGGCTGGAGGCGCGGCGGGAAGCTGGATGTTGAGCAATCGCGGCCCACAAATTCTGGATCGCGACTGGCGTCCGGGGTTCACGATTGATTTACAGCAGAAAGATCTTCGCCTTGTCCTGGAAGCGGCTGACCAACTCGGCGTACCTTTGATGGGAACTAGCTTGGTCTTCAACCTTTATCGGACACTCCAGGCGCAGGGGATCGGCAGTGAGGGCAATCATGCCCTGATCAAAGCACTCGAAAACATGGCGGGAATTCTGGTAGGTAGTGACTCTGAAGGTTGAGAATGATGCTGCCCGGTTTGCCAAAAAAGACAAAACCGCTTAGAAATGAGGTCGTTATAAGGGGTGGCCTTTTACCTCTAGGGATTTAGTGGAGATATATTGTGAGCACACTTACTGATCAGTTGAATGACCATTTCGACAAAATGGATGCAGATGGGGGTATGAGTACGCTGCATCTTCTTAGCTTGCCAAAAGCGATCAATCGAGTCTTACGCCTGTTTCTCAAACATAAAGAGATCAGCCGCGAGGATATTCTCGCATCGGTAGATGCCATGCCGGAGGGAGAGCGTCTGAGTTCTCAGGAAGTAGATGAAATGCTTGATGTTCTCATCAAGCGCGATTGGCTTGTGAAAACAGAAGTAGATAAGACGGTTAAGTACGGCATCAACCTTCGACCTGCTGTTGCAAGTGCAACCACCAAAGCGACAGGTCCGAAGCCAGAAGGCTCCGACAAAGCAAAAGAAGCCTGGAACAAAGCAGGGCTGGAGACGATGGGTGCTCCCAGGGACACCGCCAGTCAAATGCACGCTACCATGTTGACAGCGGCAAAGAAGGAAAACACCGAAGAGACTCCATCCACAGAATCTGAGGCTAAAGAAAAACCGCCGCAAGCGGCGGAGAATCCCAAAGAAGAAACAAAGAAGGATACCGGCAGTCTTTCTGCCGATGATCTCTGGAAGGCATTGGATTGAGTGTCAGCCTGGCCAGAAGAGTTTTAGGCTGCGCCCTCTTTTTGTTGTGGCCCGTTGAGTTGAAATAAAGGAGTTGGGGCGGCTTTCCCTTTGAGGGATACAGCCCCAAGCGCATCGCACGCAAACTTTTGCGCAATGTCCTGATAAATCGCCTGCGTTATCAAGATTTGCATTCTCTCAGCTCGTGCCATCAGGCGTGCAGCCGTATTTACAGTATCCCCCAGCACATTAAATTCCCGCCGTCCTCGTGGTTCACCAATCTCACCAGAGAATCCGGCTCCTCGTGCAATACCAATCTGACAGGAAATATTGACCCTCTTCTTGCCGATCATAGGGCCGATAGCATCGCGAATGATTTCGCGGATAGCAAGAGCCGCATCCGCTGCCCGCCCCGGATCATCTGTGTGAGAATTCGGTGTTCCAAAGAAAATCATCATATCTGATCCAGCCAGATGGTAGGTGACTTTCTTGAGAACCCCGCCTCTTGCTTCCACCGCTGCGTTGACGAGAGTCAATATCCGGGAGAAGCTCCCAACGACTTCATCAACATCAGCGACTGTCTTCGTCTTATCTACTGATTCTGCCAGCCCAATCAAGTTCACGAAAACGACAGTTGGGCGTGGGAAGTCAGGAGGGATTTCCCGCTGTGCGGCATTTTCGACGAGCAAGCGCAGGATTGCGCTGGGAACGAAACTTGCCAGAATTTCTACAACGTTGAGCGATTCTTCAATGCTGTTGACAAGCCCTTCAACGCTGCGGTCAAGGAGCAGCACCGTTGGGAGACGACGACCTCGAAGCACGAGTTCGTATTCTCCCAGTTCTTCAAGAGAAAGATCGTCCACAACCAGCATATGATCGGCTTCATTTGCCTCGAAGCGGAAATCCTCTTTAACACGCTCAAAAGTTGTTTTTGTGAGGTTAACCCTACCCGTCTTGCTGACACTTTCTGCCAGCTTGGTGTCATGAACAGCCTGCCCCAACAGCACATGCTCCATCCGTCGGGGCGCACCAACATCGGCAGTAAGGAATCTCCCTGAATGGATGCCAACTCGCATCCCAAGAGAGAACATCCCCTGATCGGTTTCAATCTCTGCAAATTCAGCCATTGCTCGCTGCATTCGCAGACCTGCACGAACAGCTTGCTTGGCATCACTCCCCTGTTTATTGGTGGGGAACACCGCAAGCAGCGCATCGCCAGTGAATTCCAGCAGCAGTCCGCCTGACTTGCTAATGGTTTCGAGCATCTCAGCAAAGTACTTATTGAGCACGCTAAGAAGCGTTTCCGCCCCTGCGCTGCCTCTGGCTGCGTTAGCCTCCATTAGTGGGGTGAAGCCTGCCAGGTCGGTGAACATGAGCGTTCCTTCTTGCCACTCATGGCGAACCTGCCCTGGCTCAGGAAGATGTTCGGATACTTGGCGAGGTACGTAGTCGTACAGAATGAACCGCAGCGTGCGTAGATGCTCGAAAACAGAGACAAGATTCTCTGGTGTCGGGTCAAGCCACGCGGCGGCGTACAGATCTGCTGGTAGCAGACCTCTGAGTCTTGGTTCCAGTGCGGCAAGTGGAGATTCATTGATTGTAGGCATGGGACATATTATACAACGAGGTTATTTGCTACAAAAATGAGGATAGCCTACAATTCCCGCTTCAAATGGAACATTTCCAAAAGCGTGCTGCTTGTTCGGTCTGCCATCCGCTAGAACCTTATTCAGCCGCATAGCCAGCTTTGCTGGTTAGTGATTCGATAACGCCAGCCTTGCTACCACCCGTACCGTGCTTATGTGGAGTCAGCAATGACAGCTTTGATTAATCGTGTATTTCGCCTCCGCCCAGGTGAGATGGGACTTGTTCTTACCCTGGGCTTTTTGCTGCTTGCCAATTCGATGGCGCGTCAGATTTCCGGCATTGTAGCGATCAGCAACTTTCTGGATACCGGTGGCGTCAATGCGTTTCTACTGGTTCTTGGAGTGGATTATACGTTGATCCTACTGATGGGCGGGTTGCAATCTCTCATTGTAGACCGCGTAGATCGCGTCCGTTTGATGAGTGGCATGAGCTTTGTCTTTGCTCTTGTCTTTGTTGTCCTGCGCCTGCTGTTTACGTTCCGTGTACCGGTATCTCTCAACTACGCGATTCTATATGTGGTTGCCGAGCAGCAATTCATATTCTTCCCGCTTTTCTTCTGGGTACTCGCAAACGATATCTTTGATTACACACAGGCCAAGCGGCTGTTTCCGGTGATCGCTGCCTGGAGCTTTGTAGGTAAGCTGCTGGGGATCGGCATCTCATACATTTCTCCCTCCTTGTTTGCGAACCTCGCCATCCCCCCAGAAGACGTCTTGATGATCAATGTATTGATTTACTTGCTCGCATATGTCGCAATTATTTTCGGGTTGCGCAAGGTCAAGTTGCGGGAGACGGTGCAGAAGACAGAAACCGTGCGCGAAACTCTTTCCGAGGGTTGGGGATTTGTGAAGGAGGTTCCTGCCTTCCGCTTTCTTACCATTGCGATTCTGGCCCTGGCTATTTGCGATACAATCATTGAGTTCCGTTTTCTCGTAGTTACAGATACTGCTTTCCAGGGTGCGGAGGCCTATCAGCGCTTCTATAGTCTTTATCGTCTTATAGCAACTCTGATAGCATTTGCCGTGCAGAGCTTTTTGACCAGTCGCTTGATAGACAAGATCAATCTGAAGAATTCGTTTGTTATTCTGCCCCTGGTGATCCTTGCAGGTGCAGGGACTATGATTGCCTTTCCGGGTCTGATTACTGCTGTTGTCGCTATGATTGTCTTGAAGCTGACCCGTGAAACGGTAGATGAATCTTCTAAGAAATCATTTCAGGCGCTGGTTCCTGAAGAACGGCGCGGTCGCGTTAGTGTTTTTATGGATAGCTACCTACCAGCCATCGGTACAATCTTTGGTTGTTTAGTCGCTGGTGCTATTGTCGTAACAGGGATACGTTTGCATAGCACCAATTACTTCTATGGCTATCTGGGATTCGTCGTTCTCTCGGCTATTGTTGCCGTATGGGCGGTACTCATGCTGCGCAAGAATTACGATAGCAGTCTGCTTAACTGGAGGCTAAAGAGACGCCAGCGCGCTTCTAGCGTGTTGGATGGCATAGAGTTCTAGTAAATGAACAAATACATAGATTCTCTACTTGCCTAAGTAAGCTATTGAAGCTATTTTTTGCAGCACAGGTCTATAAATGAGTGTGTTAGAATGACCGCTGATCGTCTTTAGGGGGACATATGTCAGAGCAAGCACAGACGGAAACCAAGAAGACGTTTATTAGCCTGCGTGTGAAGCTCCTGGTGGGCTTTACACTGATCTTTGCGATTGTTTTTGCCGTCGCATTCTTCTGGTTTTACACCTTCGCAACTGCCCAGGCGATGGCACGAATTCAACAGGATATCACGGATACTTTGCTCGCCGCCGCCGAGGGTACAGACGTCGAGCAATTGATGACGTTGTATGCGGATGGTCAGCCCAACACGGAAGGCTTCTCTGACGATCCTCGTTATGAAGCTCAGTTGAATTGGCTTCAGGAAGTCCACAATATTGAGCCTCGTGCCTGGCCTTACAACTATGTGAAGGGGGATGAGGAAACCCCTGTCATATACATTGCCGATCTCTGGGTGCGTTACGATCCATCCAAAGCTGTGCAGTTTCTGGAACCGAAGACCTCCAAAGGCCAATCCTATCAGGGATTTTCCGGTCTCAAGTATCGCGAGGGCTATGCCTGGACGGAGACGGTAGAGAAATGGTGCACCGGATGGTTTGGGAATCTCTTTACAGGGTGGTGTGATGACACCGATACATTCCCCCTCGCCCAGGTGACTCAAGAAGGATTTAACACCTATACAGATGAGTGGGGACGCTGGGTCTCTGCGTATGCACCAGTGTACGACTCGTCCGGTAACGCCGTCGCTGCGGTCGGGGTAGACTTTGAGGCTGACTATATCGATCAGGTCCAGAGCGGTATTCGCGAGAAAGTCGTTCTAGCGTTTCTTGTGACCTATGGTTCGCTCTTTGTTCTCATCTACCTGTTCTCCGGTGCTCTTACCCAGCCGATTCGCAGTTTGACCAGCACGGCGGAACTAATCGGTGAAGGGGACTACGAGCAGGACTTTGAGCAGTTGACCAAAGATCGATTCCCGGATGAGATCGACACGCTGGCCCAGGTATTCCAGATCATGGTGGGCAAGGTCTATCAGCGCGAGCAGAGCTTGAAGCGCAAAGTAGAAGAACTTCAGATCATCGTGGATGAGCGAAAGAAGAAGGAACAGGTTGAGGAAATTGCCGATAGCGATTTCTTCCGTGACCTACAGCAGAGAGCTAAAGACATTCGGGAACGGAATAATCCCACAACTACAAACAAAGAATAGTGATGGTGGCTTCTATATTTGTTGGTTATGCCCATGTCATTGACTCAGTCTGAGAACATTCCATCGGTTGTGATCTATAACAATCTGGAAACGTTCTATGAGTTTCTGGATCGAACGAACGATGAGACCGTCGTTCAGAAAAGGCTCTACCGGGGAGATCGTGCGTTGTTGTGGCTGGGGAAAAGCAAACTTGTCTTTGCGACAGCCAGCCCTCAGCATCTATCGTACCTACAAAACCATCTCGGCTATGCAGGGACAAGTCTGCTAACGCCGGATGAACCGTCTGCCTGGCTTTCCAGGGACATATTGAGGGAAGATCACCTGTTGGTCCATCTCGTCGAATATGCTGGGCCTGACCGCAAGGTGCAGTTGATTCCGTATGCTACAACCCCCCACTTCCTGCATCTAGCTGATGTGCTGCGCAACGAATACGGCTTGACCGTTACCCTTCCAGAAAGCCCAACGCCTCAGAACTTATGGCTTCGCGACTATGTGGATACGAAATCAGGTTTTCGGGTGATGATGTCTACTGTCCTGCGGAACATGGATGCTAGGCTGCCGCAGGCGTTTGTGTGCAAAAATATCGAAGGGGCAACTAGCGCAGCTTGCTGGTTCTTAACGCATGAGAGAAGCTGTATTGTCAAGGCAGATATAGGGGAAGGCAGCCTGGGTCACTATGTAGTTGATCCTTCAATTATCTCTGATCTTGACGAAATCAGCGTCGCCCTGAGTCAGGACGCATTCTTAAAGAATGATCTCATCATTGTTGAGGAATTCATTCAAGCGTCCCATGGTCTTTCTCCTTCGCTTGAGTTCTTTGTGCCGCCACATGGCGAAGGCTCTCCTCAGGCAACTTACCTTGCCAACCAGCTATTCCTTCAGAGTGGCGGGTTTGCTGGCGTTCTTATCAGCCGGGAATTGGAAGAAGCATCATGGGTTGCCCCTCTGCGTGAAGCGGGTTTGGCGATTGCCAGCCAGCTTCAAAGTATGGGCTACGTAGGTCATTTTGATCTCGATGCGGTGGTCGATGACGATAACACGGTGTACCTTCTTGAGATCAATGCACGCCGCACTGGGGGAACGCACACCCACGAGTTTGCCTGTCACCTCTTTGGCGAAGACTATCTGGAGAGGATCACACTGATTAGTCAGAACAAGATACCCAGTAGCGGCATCGCAGGGTTTGATGAACTGTTAGCCGCGATTGGTGATCTTCAATATCCCATACAAGGCGCAGAGCGTGGAGTTGTGATCACGACGACCTCGGCATTAGAGGTAGGAGAGTTTGGCTGCGTGATTGTTGCTTCTACCACGGATGATGCTATGGCGATGCAAAAGCATCTCATGCACCGGATCAATCGCACCCAGGAGTTTATTGCCGTCAAACAATCGTAGTCTTGATTGGTGTTCCCGTACGAATGCTGATAGACTTCTCGACAGAAGTCACTATAATAGCAGTTTCTTTGGCACAACCATTCTTCTGAAAATCCGTAGTTCGGACAGCAAAGAGGGAGATCCACAATGGCGAAAATCATATCTGTTCACTCCTTCCGGGGCGGGACGGGTAAATCAAACACGACAGCAAATCTCGCAACGATCTTGGCCCGCAAGGGGTTAAAGGTTGGTGTAGTTGATACCGACATTCAATCGCCAGGGATTCATGTGCTGTTCGGTCTTCAAGAAGATGAAATGAAGCATTCCCTCAACGACTATCTCTGGGGAAAATGCGAAATCCAGGAGACCGCAGTTGATGTGACTTCGCACCTGGGGAAAGACATTGCGGGGAAGGTGCTCGTGATCCCGGAAGGCCAGGTCTATCTCATCCCCTCCAGCATTAAAGCAGGTGAGATTGCACGCGTTCTGCGCGAGGGATACGATGTGGGCCTTCTCAATGATGGCTTCCACGAGCTTATTGAAGAGCTTGGGCTGGATGTATTGATGATCGATACCCACCCTGGCCTGAATGAGGAAACGCTACTTTCGATTGCCATCTCTGATTCACTCGCCATTGTGATGCGCCCCGACTCGCAGGACTATCAGGGTACAAGCGTCACAGTCGAAGTTGCCCGCAAGCTTGATGTCCCCAATTTGCTCATCGTAATCAACAAGGTGCCAAGCGTTTTTGATGTTGATGAAGTCAAGAAAACTGTGGAAAAGACCTACAATGCGACGGTCGGGGCCGTGCTTCCCCACTCGGAAGAGATGATGACACTGGCTAGTGCGGGAGTTTTTGCACTGAGTTATCCAGAACATCCCATTACCAAGCAATATGAGGCGCTGGCAAACCTCCTTATGAAGTAACAAGAACGACAATTCCTCTGGTTTCGTTTGTGAATCCCTCTGTAGCGTTAGAGGGATTTTTTGTCGAGGGGTGAAGTCCATGAATCAAAATACGAAGCAAAAAACGCCATCGCGCGTTTTGGTGATCGCGGCCCATGCCGATGATATCGAGTTTGGCGCTTCTGGCAGTATTGCTCGTTGGATAAACGAAGGTGCTCAAGTAACCTATTGCATCGTCACCGATAATTCAGCGGGAAGCAATGATCCAGCCGCCGATCTAGCATGGCTGGTCATAAAGCGAGAAGAGGAGCAGAGAGCATCAGCCGCAGTTATTGGTGTGACGGATGTTCGTTTTCTCGGCTATCGCGATGGCGACCTTCAGCCTACGATGGAACTTAGACGCGCCCTCACCCGCATTATCCGGGAGGTTCGTCCAGATCGCGTGTTATCCCCTGACCCCACAACCGTTCTTATCGAAAATTTCTATGTCAATCACCCGGATCATCGCGCCGTGGGCGAAGCTGCATTGTATGCCGTGTTTCCCAGTGCGGGGACAAGACCCATTTTCCCCGATCTGCTGGTAGAGGGCTACGAACCACACGATGTCCGGGATTTATATCTGATGCTTAGCAACCAGCCTGACGTTTTTGTGGATATTACCGATACAATTGACCTGAAAGTCGAAGCATTGTTGTGCCATGAATCACAGGTAGGCCCAGAGGTAGAAGAGGAGATCCGCAGATATGGGGCAGAAGATGGGAAGTTAGCTGGCTATGCCTATGGCGAATCGTTTCGCGTAATGCACATCAAGTCTGACGATAAATCGGAAGCAGCCACGAACGCTTAAGCCGTGTGCGAGATCACTGAATCAAGCATCTTTGCAATCGCATCCAGTTCGTCACGATTTACCATATGCCCCATGCCAGGGTACAAGCGCACATCAACGCTTGCGCCGAGATTCTCCATGATGTTCCCGGATAGTCTCACACGTTCCTCTGGAATGTATGGATCAACTGTACTGCAACCCAGAAAGACCGGGGTCTTGTCAAAGAAGCCGGGATAGTCCTGCAAGTCCTCATCGCTCCCAATCAATCCCCCGCTTAGAGCCACCATTCCCCCATAATCTCGCGGATTGCGGGCCGCATATTCCAGCGAAAGACATGCCCCTTGGGAGAATCCCAGCAAGAAGACCCGATGAGGAGGAATATTTGCTTCTTCTACCATACGGAAAAGGCCATCGACCCTGTTTAGAGCCGAATCAAG
Source organism: Chloroflexota bacterium (assembly GCA_024643825.1). Lineage (GTDB taxonomy): Bacteria > Chloroflexota > Anaerolineae > Aggregatilineales > UBA3940 > JAHEME01. Next base: position 19,214 of record JAHEME010000001.1, read on the forward strand.
CCAGGGTTGATTGGCACTTTGAGGAATCAGAAAAGATTGCGGATACCAGGTCGCCTGAAATGCGGCTGGCGCAAGATAGATGACGTTTCCCGGATCGATTTCAGCCGCCAGCCCCAGAATATCTTCTGGTGACGCGCCACGTCCGTGAAGCAGGATCATCGCAGCTTTGGCTTGTTCGATGGGCGCACCATAAGTGAGCGTATGGGTTGTGGCATGCGGGTCATTCGCAGCAAAATTCATCAGGAGATACTCCCCTGTACCGGGATCGTGATTGGCTTCAACCGAGCTTCAATCGCCTCACGCTGCCTCTCTAACCAGGGGGGTAGCTTTAGAGTTTCGCCTAGGTGAGCTTGGTCTTCGTCATCTGCAAATCCCGGCCCGTTGGTCGCCAGTTCGATCACATGCCCATCCGGATCGCGCGTATAGATGCTCTTGAAGTACATTCGGTTCATAACCGGGGATACGGATAATCCGGCAGTAACCAACCTGTGCTGCCACTCTTCCTGGGCATCATCATCAGCGACGGCAAACGCAAAATGGTGAGTCTGCCCTGCGCCAATTTTCGCATGAGTCAGATTCGCAGGGCGCATCTGTGCATACCGAATCTCACCGCCCCTGCCGCTTTCGTGACCCCATGCCCATTCCGTCTGTCCCGACTCATCGTGAGAAGCTGTTTCCGATAATCGTTTGAGACCGAACAACTCCTCATAGAACGCACCCGTCCGTTCCAGATCGCTGGCAAACGCCGTGATATGGTGCATTCCATGAGAAAGCGCCATCTCGGAGGGGATAGCCGAATCGCTATCCATTCCGGGATTTCTCGGTTTCACGGCTTTGTCGCTGGTGATCTTCACGATTACACCATCAGGATCGCGGAAGCAGAGTTCCTGCCCATTCCCTATTTCGTAAGGGTCTTCAACCGAGATTTCTGCTTGACGCAGACGATCTTTCTACCAACCTATGGCATCAAGGGTCTGGACGCTCAGAGAAAAGTGGTGCGTTCCTCCGATACCCGGATGCCCCTGCGGGGCTCCGGGCCATTCAAAAAAAGTCACTGCGCTCCCTGGGCTTCCCGCATCATTGCCAAAATAAAGGTGATACGTGCCCGGATCATCGAAATTGACCGTCTTCTTGACAAAGCGCAGCCCCAGAATTCCTGTATAGAAGTCAATGGTTTGTTGTGCATCAGAGCACCCAAGCGTGATGTGATGCAGCCCTAGAATTGTCATATCAGATCGTCGTCTCTCTTCCTGCATAGCAGGCAAAACGAAATCGCTGCTTCATTCAGACGGGACTGACATGCGAAACATTACCGAGGGCAGCCCTGCAAGTCCCATTCATAGTATCCATCGAGAAGTTGGGCCGCTTGCCATGTGTCCCCTGTGTGCCAAACAACTAGCAAATAAGGGAGTTCACCACTTTGGGTGGTCGCATCGGTCGCAACACAGTATAGTTCATCCGCCCCGCGCACACCGGGGTCGCCCTTGACAGTAGACGTAATCGTTGCGTCCGAGAATCCATCGGCTGCCATTTGCTCCATGGCAGTCGACTCTACGGTTGCATTGCCGGAACCCCCGGTAGAGCAAGCGGTTACTAGGATGATCAATAGGCTTAGTAGTAGAAGAGACTTTTTCATCACGTACTCCGAAGTTTCAGAGGATATATGCCAGGTCGCAATGGTATCATAAACTTCCTGCGCTCGTCGATCTTCACCCGCGAAAACCTGTGGGCTGTCGTGATTGCCGTGATGCTCATCTTGATCTTCACTTGCGGCACAATCGGGGTACAGCCGCGCTTCATTTACACCGGGTTTTAGCTTATCATGTCCATTCCTCAAATCGCAGCATGGGCAGTAGTTGCAGGGGCCTTTGTCGCTCTGACGATTGTGGTACATCGCGGTGGCTCTGCAATCTTGCAAGCCAACCTGGTGCTTGTGACCTCTGCAGCGCTGGTATTTGGCATCACCAATCAGTGGATGGCGCTTGCTCTCTATGGAGTCAGCATTCTTCTGGTTCTGGGCACATGGCGTTTGGGGAAAACGCGCGCATGGTGGGCATGGATCGTTCTGATCATGCTGGTGCTGATCGGCAGCAAACTGCCTACCACCCTGGGGGCGAATACCAACGGCGCAGCCGAAACAGCAGTCGTGTGGCTGGGTTTCTCCTATCTGGCTTTTCGCTTGATCCATATAACCGTTGAATCACATGCAGGTCGCATCAGGGCGATCACCCTGCGTGAGACCTTGATCTATGCCCTTCACCCTGCCAGTCTACTCTCCGGGCCAATTGATCGTATTCAGAAGTCTGCTGTTTCGCAGCGAGAACCAGCAACCCTGGAGGATGTTCATCAGGGCTTATGGCGAATCATCGGAGGGGCTGTCCTAAAGTTTGTGATTGCCAACCCGTTATTTAGCTTCATCTCTGTGAACGATATGGCTCGTAACCCGGATCGTCCTACCTATGTAGCTTGGATATGGTTGATTGCCTACTCGTTCTATCTACTCGCCGATTTCTCTGCCTATACCAGCATTGCCATTGGTTTTGGACGTGTTGCCGGGCTGATCCTTCCAGAGAACTTCCATCGACCTTATCTTGCACCGTCGATCAGCGTATTCTGGCAGCGATGGCATATCACCCTGTCAACCTGGGTGCGCGACTATATCTTCTTCCCACTAGCACGTAGTCTGCGAACGCGGCTCGGAAATCGCGGGCGGGCGGGGATTCAATTCGTGTGCCACCTTGCGACGATGGGAGCCGTCGGGCTGTGGCACGGCTTGAACCCCGGCTTCTTAATCTGGGGACTCTGGCATGGGCTTGGATTATTCGTGCATGGTCAGTTGGCTCCCCATCTCCCCCGCGCGGGTTCTAGCCACCCATTCGTGGCAGGATTTCGCACGCTGCTGAGTATCGGGGCAACCTACTTCTTCGTGATGTTGGGATGGGTCTTCTTTGCGTCCGATCTGCCAACGGCGCTCCGCATCTTTGCGCGATTATTCGGGGTGGGCTGATGAAACAATCACCGTTCTCTGACGGGAAGATGTTTGCGCGGGTTCTACTGAAAGCCGTGCTCCTGGTTGCTGCTGTGAATGTGGCCTTGATTGTTACGGGTTTTAACCCCGTGCAGGTTCTGATCCGGGCGAATATCTGGGATGTTATCGGCGGTGGTAGAGCACGTCTGGCCTACCCCAGCGACTTTCAGAATGGGCAGCTTCCCCTAGAGGCGTTGCTGGCATCGCATCAGATTAGCGCAGGCCCAAAGCCAGAAAATGAGTATCGCGTCGTGTTTCTGGGCGAATCCGGCATCGCAGGCTGGGGTGTCTCCGATGAAGATACTCTAGCGGATCAACTGACAGAGCGCGGCATTATACGAGACGCTAGACCAGTAGTGGCCTATAACCTCGCCTATCCCCAGCCAAGTGCAGCACGTGATGCGTTGATCCTTGATGCAGCGATGGCCTACCATCCCGACCTTGTGATCTGGTTCTTGACTCCGGCTGCGCTCGATAACGGCCCTGACATCATCGGGACGAACCGTGTCTTCTTTGATCTGAATCAATCCCGAATGACAACTCTTGTCGATACGTATCCAGATCTCCTGCAAGCGTGGTATCAGCAGCATCAAAGCGATCTGACCAATCCAAAGCCCGCCTGGATGCGCTTCAGCGGCATCCGCGATCAGGTGCTGCTGCCGATTTGGATGAATGCCCAGTTTTACGTCCTCATTCCCCCCGATCTGGGCGAATCAGATCGACGAATGGGCAGCGAGTCGATCCCCACAGAAGCGCGCTATACATCGGATGCCCCTGGGTTTACTCGGATTCCCAATGAAACATGGAATTTCATTCAGGTCGTCTGCTTGCGAGCGCAGGCGGAAGGCTCTGACCTTTTGCTGATCAACGAACCAATGCTCGTTGGATCAGGAGCAAATAGCGAGGTGAATTACAATGCAAACTACGCCCGTGATTTCTATGATCGCTATCGGGACACACTGGCCCAGGTCGCGAGCGATCACGGAATCCGTTATGCCGATCTATGGAACTTGATTCCTGCCAGTCATTTTACCGATACGCCATTACATAGCGATGCAGGTGGCTATGCTATACTCTCGGCGGCTCTGGAGGAGTTCCTAACCGGGAGTCAGTGGGGTTCTACATGCCATACAGAGATTCTAGATTGATCTGGCGAATGCATTTGAGCGCCATCCTCGTGGCGATGATTCTCGCTGCTTGCACATCGAGTGCGAGTCCTGCCCCACCACTCGCGCCAACCGAGCATGTAATTTCCACGAGATCATCAATCGATGAATCTCGCCCCACTGTCAGCCCGGTCCCGACCGTCGTACCAATGGTGACACACACACCAATTTTCGTGTCACAAAACTCACCAGAGTCTGTCCCTTCCCCTCTGCCGACTGATCAGCGGAATTACAATCTGTGCGTGAGTATTGCCAGCGACTCAAATGGGTACGGTCATGTGACCTTTCAGAGGCCAGATACTGGCGAAATTGCTATTACCTTCATTGCTCCACTAGCCATTCCGCTTCAGGCCCATCTTGATTCTCTAGGCTTGGAACATTTGCAAGTGATCGATCGCAGCCTCTCGGCAGGAGGCTTGACCATTGCGAGTTCCAACTATCTGGAAAGTGACCAGTACTTCCGCTTGAAGCGCGATCACTGCCAGTTTGTGATTGTGACTCCGTTCTTTCCGGATGTTGCCGTCAATCTATCCCGGCCAGAAGATTACATCACCAATCTGAATTGGCTACTGGATGGAATCACACGTGCTAGTCCCGGCTCGCAAATTTTTGTACTGAACTTCTACCTGCCTCATCGAGCCGATTTTACGGCAGATAACAGCGGGCGCGGGCTTACAGAAGATCGCATTGATGCGTTCAACCGCGCTCTGATGGATGCCTGTGCTGACGGCGGAATAGTTCATAGCTATGAAAAGGTTGCCTGCGTGGATATTCGCAGCTATTTTGAAGGAATGTCCGTCAGCTATGTGCTTGCAGAAACGACAAAGGCCGATTACGAAGCCGCCCTGTACCGCACCAATGGCTATAGTCATGTGATTGACGATTACTTCGCATCTTCGCCAAAGGGTGTCCTGATTGGAGATGGCATTCATCTGAGTCTGGCGGGTCGTGACCGTCTGGCGGAACATCTTGCAGAGCTTCTGGCTCAACTCAATAAAGATTCCTAAATACTACAATGGAGCAAGCCGCATGAACAGTGATACTAGCAAAGAGCAGCTTCGAGCCTACCTGACCACAGAAGTGCTACATGATCCTTCCTATCCGTTGGGCGATGGCGATGCGCTGATTTCCAGTGGGCTGATTGACTCGTTCAGTCTGGTGGATGTTGCTTTGTGGGTCGAAGATACATTTGGGGTTCACATAGATAATAGTGAACTCAATTCCGAGCAATTCGACACTCTCGACCAATTGTTTGCCTATATCACACAGCATCAATAGGAGATCATCTCAAAGTGACTGAAACACTGATCCGACGAGTGATTGCGCTCTCAGAGCAAGAGCCAGATGCAGCGTGTCTGCACCTGCGATACGTGGATCGCCCAGAGCGATCCCTGACGCGCGCTGAGTTTGTCGCCTATATTCGAGGAGCTGCTAGGCAGCTCCATGAGATGGGTGCTCGGCCAGGCGATCTGGTGATCATAGTCCAACGCGATCTCCTAACGCTGGTAACGACGTTCTTTGGCACATCGTTACTGGGGGCGATTCCATCCATTCTCCCCTTCGCCACCGAGAAGTTAGATCCGACACGTTATCGAACTGCGATGGCTATGTTGCTGAATCTCGCACGGCCCGCCCTGCTTGCAACGGATACCGAAGTGGTAGAAGATGTGCGGACGCTCCTGCCGGAGGTTGAGGAGCATCTTCCGGTTGTAGCAGTAATAGAGCCGCAACCTTCTGGTCGTCTGGAAGTCGAAGATCATTTACAAGCAGGTGTGAAGATTGAGGATGTCGCTCTGCTGCAACACTCATCAGGTACAACTGGGTTGCAAAAGGGGGTAGCCCTATCACACCGCGCCATCTTCGCACAACTGGATTCGTATGGTCACTCTATTGGATTTTCACCGAATGATGTTGTCGTAAGCTGGCTACCACTGTATCACGATATGGGGCTGATCGCAGGATTTCTCATGCCGCTGCTAGGAGGCGCAAATCTAGTCCTGATGTCGCCGTTTGACTGGGTACGTGCGCCGCACCTCCTCATGCAAGCAATTTCCGAACATCAGGGAACGTTGTGTTGGCTCCCAAACTTCGCTTATAACTTCTGCTCTCAGAAGATTCGTGATCGCGATCTGGAAAAGGTCGATCTTTCCAGTATGCGGGCGTTTGTGAACTGCTCGGAGCCAGCCTACGCTGCCAGCCATCGTCTATTCGCCGACCGTTTTGCGCCCTACGGCCTTGATCTGGGCAAGCTAACTGTATGTTATGCAATGGCTGAGACCGTCTTTGCCGTCTCTCAAACATCACTGGGAATGCCAGTACAGGCAGATATCGTTGACCGTAGTTCGCTTCGTATCAATAATCTCGCTGTGCCCACCACCGACTCCGCTGATGCAGTAGAGCGCATTTTGTCTACCGGGCAGCCCATTGAGGGGATGCAGGCACAGATATTGGATACAGATCGCAACACCTTACCGGAACGCCATGTAGGTGAGATCGCCGTAAAGAGTAGCTATATGTTGAACGGGTATTTTCACCGCCCTGAGGCAACGGAAGCTGCATTTTATCAAGGTTGGTATCTGACAGGCGATCTTGGCTACATAGCAAACGGCGAAGTCTTTGTGTTGGGTCGCAAAAAGGATCTGCTAATTGTCGGAGGTCGCAATGTATATCCCCAGGATATTGAAACGCTGGCAGGGGGAGTCCAAGGAGTACATCCTGGGCGCGTCGCCGTGTTTGGAATTGCGAATGCCCAGGCTGGGACGGAAGAAGCGGCTCTGGTAGCCGAAGTCGATACCGAAGATGATGAGGTTCACAATCAGATTCGTGCAGCATTGAGGAAGGTCATTGCCAATGGCAGTGATATTGCTGTTCGTCATATCTGGCTTATGCCACCCGGATGGCTTGTAAAGACAAGCAGCGGTAAAGTAGCCCGATCTGCCAACCGTGAGAAAATACTGGAAATGCACCCGGAACTGTTCCCCTCGTAGTTGGTTGTGCCCCGGCGATCTCCACAGTGCATCTCATACATGCCATTCACTAGAGGAAAATTGTCTGGTGGAATATGGGTACTATGACCCATTGTGAGGCATCTACCTGAGCCTTATACTGCGGTTATCCAGAACGCAGTTTCTAAGCTCATAGAGGTGCATTTGTTATTAGTTTGTAATGGCAAAAAAATGACCCTTTTCCCCGGCAGGCTTCGACTTATGCTAAGACTGGGCCGGTGAGCTTCCAGTCCTCTTGAATCCTGTCATCTTAGGGAGCTAGTCTCAATCTCATGCATTTTGCAAAGAAGCAATTTACTCTGTGGCTATGTCTTGGTATACTTTTTTCTCTTAGCCTTTCCGCTTGCGATGTGAGCGCCGTAGGGCTGGCTGGTGCTGCTGGTGTAACAGGTGTAAATGAAGATATAACCGATGGAGGCTCATCGGTTGCTGGTGGATCGGGAGACACTGGCAATTCAACAACTATCGAAGACCAGACGCAAGAACCCCCTCCACCTGAACCCACCGAAGAACCATCACCAACTCCATTACCTTCTCCCAGCGGTCGCTTACTCTTCGTTTCTCAACGCACTGGTAATGATGACATCTATGTGTTGAACTTGGCGGATGGAAGCCAGTTCGCCCTGACCAATGATCCCGGCAGCGATCAGACACCCGCATGGTCGCCGGATGGCAGCCGAGTAGCTTTTGCCTCCAGTCAGGATGGCAATATGGAAATCTACGTCATGAATGGGGATGGTTCAGGGAAGACTCGGTTGACCTTCAATGATGCGACAGATCACGCCCCGGTATGGTCGCCGGATGGCAGTCGCATTGCATTCGAGTCGTTTCGCGATGGCAATTGGGAAATCTACCTCGTGCAGGTCGCCGATATGCAGGAAACGCGGATAACAGAGAACTCCGGGGGGGATAGCCAACCCCGATGGTCGCCAGACGGAACGCGCCTGCTGTTTCAAAGCAGCCGCGATGGTGGCAATTCTGATCTCTATGAGTTCTCGGTCAATCAAGGGAGCACTCAGCTTCTGACTGTGGAGCCAGCTCCTGACTCCAACGCAAATTGGTCGCCAGATGGATCGCGCATCGCATTTACCTCATGGCGTGATGGGAATGCTGAAATCTATGTTATGAATGCGGATGGCACGAACCAGCTTCGGTTGACCAATCACTCAGCGCAAGACGATTTCCCTGTTTGGTCCCCCGACTCAACTCGGATTATGTTTCGCTCAGATCGAGAAGGGAGCATGGACTTGTATTCTGTGGACGCTGCGGATCCTGTATCTCTGATCCGTCTCACAGATAGTCCCGGCTATGACGGTGTTCCCTCATGGGCTCCCGATGGACTTCATGTGGCCTTTGCCTCAGATCGGGATGGCAATCTCGAACTTTATGTGATGAATTTTGATGGGGGCGATCAGCGTCGCCTTACCACAAATGGGGAAGTCGATGATGCTCCGCAATGGATGAATCCTTAGTAAGACGTTGTTGACAACGTGCAGAGCAGAACATAGAATGGCGAGGGTGTTCTTCGTGTCGATGTGTTCTTGGAGGAGGCTATTATGCATAAGCGGGACAGACAGGGGATCCTGTTAACAGGGATAAGCATCGTTATCCTATTGTTGGCTGGCTGTCAATCGGGTGCAGAGGCTGGTACCGGTGAGACGACCGGAGGTGATACTGGCAGCGTGGGCACGACTTCTGGTGGTAGCACAGGTGGGGAGGCAGTTGCTCCTCCTCTACCGGAGGGGCCTGTTTCCAGCAGCATCGTTCTAGACCCTGCCGGGAACTCTGATGAGACGGCTCGTGCCATTGATTCAGCGATCTATGAGACGCTGATAGTTACCAATGCCAGTGGGGAATCATCTCCGGCTCTTGCACAATCCTGGGTCGTTTCTGATGACACTCTAGACTATATCTTCACACTTCGCTCAGGCGTTACGTTCCATGATGGAACACCCGTAAACGCCGATGCAGTGATCGCGAATTTTACCCGTTGGTTTGACCCAGCCAGTTCGCTGCGTGGATCGGGATCATACCAGCCTTGGGCAGATGCCTTTGGTGGTTTTCAAGGCGAGATGACCGATGGCGGAAGCCCGAAGTCGTCGTTCGACGGAATCGAGAAGGTAGACGATCTGACTGTGCTCGTCCACCTCAACCGCCCACAACCAGATTTGCTGATGACTCTCGCGGATATTTCGTTCGGAATCGCCAGCCCGATTGCTATCGAAGCTTCCGGGGATACGTATGGAACAGCTTCCGGCAGCGCGGTGGGAACTGGACCGTATAAAGTTGGAGCGTGGACAGCCAGCAGTCTCACCCTGGATCCCAACACCAGCTATTGGGGCGAAGTCCCTGCTGATACGAAAGAGTTTCCATTGCAGTAAGATCGGGAATCTATCCCCGTTTTATCTAGGACAGGTATGTTGAGAGGAAACTTGGGCCGGGGCACAGTTTGAGTGATCCGGCCCAAGGCATCCTGAAAGGAATTGGTTCCTTTTGTTTCAACCCGTTTCGACCGCTCCAAGCGACTAATGATCAAAGATGGTAGTGCCATAATGTCTGATTCCGATCAGCCAACGGATAACGCCTTGATCCGCATGGCTAAAACTGGAAGTTTGGAAGCATTTAGTAGCTTATACGAGCGATATCTTCCAATGGTCTATAGTCGGGTTCGCTATACCGTTCCCGAATCTGACGTGGAAGACGTAACACAAGAAATATTCATCGCCATGATGAAGTCGCTTAGGAGCTTTAAGGGAAACGCTCAGTTTAGTACGTGGTTACGGACGCTAGTGAATCGGCGTGTCGCTGATTATTACCGGAAGCGTAACTCCGCGCAGATGGAACTGGCTGTTGATGTAAGCGAAGCCGATCCGTCGTTGCCCGGATTAAGTGTCGGGTCTAGCACCGGGCTATCCGATGATCGGATCATGTTGAGGCGTGCCTTGCGAGAATTACCCGAAGCTTATCAAGAGGTGCTAATGCTTCGGTTTGTGGAAGGTATGCAATTTCGAGAGATTGCACGGGAGCGAGGGCAATCTCTCGAAGCTACAAAGTCCTTATTTCGGCGTTCTATAGCCGCCCTACGAAAACAAATTGAGCAATCCAATGCCTAATCATTCCGACTCAGATTCTCAAGCTCTTGATACTTACCTTGCCGCCTATGTCGATGAGGTCGTAGATGGGGTAAGTACTGTACACAGCGCACCACAAGCGACCAATAAAGAGATGGAAGAGGTTGTTCGCCAACTTCATGCCGAGCTTCGTCTGATCTCTCCTGGTGCCGATGTCCGCGAGCGTATCCGTAGTAATCTGACTCAGCAGTGGTACCAGATGTATCCGGAGAGCCAGGCTGATAGCGTGTTACAGCAATGGTGGCGGTCGATCTCCGGCAATTCCTGGAGTTCAGGGCGACGTAGTCAGCGTTTGAGTACTTTTGCTCTAGCAGGGGCGGCCATCGTAGTTCTTGCTTTTCTTGCAGTGTTGAATATTAGCAGCCCACAGCCGCTGCCTGCATCTGCTGAGGGTGATTTATCGTTTGGGTTTGTGGCTGTCGGCCTGGGTATGATTGTAGCTGTTGCTGCACTGCTCTTTTCGCGGAGAAAACGGTGAATCGTTTCGGCGGGGAACGACCCGTTCTAAGAGCAGATTGCGACCAAGTAAGATAGGAGGCTGATCAAAGGAGGTTACACTTGTGAGAAGTTCTTGCAACGTAAGCAGAGTAAATCATTGGGATCGGGAATGAAAGGAGAGCTAAAGTGAAATCCAAAGGAACCATGAGAAAACTCATCGTCATAGCAATCTTTGCCTTGATCGCGGCACTTTTGCTATCTGCATGTACCGGTGCTGGGCTATCTGGTGCAGCGGGTGCAAAGAATGGTGGTGGGAACGATAACTCCGGTGGCGGAAACAACAACTCCGGCGGCGGAAACAACAACTCCGGTGGCGGAAACAACAACTCCGGTGGCGGGAACAACGATTCCGGTGGCGGAAATAACAATTCCGGCGGCGGGAACAACGATTCCGGTGGCGGAAATAACGATTCCGGTGGCGGGAACAACGATTCCGGTGGCGGAAATAACAATTCCGGCGGCGGGAACAACGATTCCAGCGGCGGGAACAACAATTCCGGCGGTGGGAACAACGATTCCGGCGGTGGAAACAACAACTCCGGCGGCGGGAACGACATCTCCGGTGGCAGCGGCGATCAGGGCGTTCGGGGCAGCAAGCAAGACCCGACTGATCCATGCCTGGATGAAGGGCAGCTCCCCTGCGGAAATGGCGATCATGGCAAGGGCAACCCGATCAACGGAAGC
>JAHEME010000770.1 GCA_024643825.1 Chloroflexota bacterium
CGAATGGCATGAATATGCACGATTCGCCGCTTTAACGTCTCTGGGTACCACCGCGATTGCAGGCCCTTGCCATTCTCGCCTGCTTTCAGGCGTCCAGCACCGTGGGCAAGAATTCCCCCCCGATTGATTCGGTTCCTCACAATAGTCTGAAGCGCAATTTCCCGCTTGGAAGGAGATGGAATGGAAAGCAGAGTATCAATTGCTGGCTCAATCAGGTTGAAATCCGCAATGGCCTGAGCTAACCATAAACCTTCATCGCCCAGAATGGTTTCCCACACTGTGGCTACATCCTCATCAAGCTCCACCAGCATGACATGATCAGCCAAATACTCGAAGGCTGCCGTAAGTCCAATGATCGCGCCTCCGGCAAAGGGTTCAACAAGCTCTCTTGGCCTATCGCTTTGGCTTTTGAGCCACTGGCGTGCATATGGCACAAACCATGTCTTGCCACCAGGATATCGAAATGGGCTTCGCTGTGGGACTGAGGCAACATTTACCATGTAATCTGGTCTCGGCAGTCCAGGTAGTGGTAGTTGTTTGGGCATGGGATCACCAGAGTTTCTTCAGAGTAGTTCATCCAGCGTCGGGGCGTCAGGGGGATTCGCTTCATCCTCCAGTATATCATTTAACTTTCCTTGCAGTACCTCAACAAAGGTGTTGACAGGCCCTGGCTCAGGCGTTGTAATTTGATCCAGTGCGGGCTGGAACTGCGTATAGACAGTCCGATACAGAGTTAAATCGTATTGTTGACGTTCCCCGTCAAGTGTCAGATCGTAGATAAACCATGCCAGATCAGCTTCCTCTTCCTTAACTTCATCTAGAGTAGGCAATGTCTCATAAAAACGCCTGTGTAGTGCCACAGCCTGTTTCTTGCCCCACGATCTCAAGATGCTTCCTTTGTAAATGAGTTGAGGAACAAGCCGCTTCCGCGACGAGGAGAGATAATCAGGTCGAGGATAGTTGACCAGACCTGTCCAATCCAAAGTGTGCTGGTGGAGCGGGTCATGCATGTAAGCTTCAAATGGACGACGGATATTGCCAGAAATGTAGACTGCTTGGACCTCAAGCGAACCAAAGTCCAATACACTCCCCGCCGAGTCATAAGAAACCAGCACAACGTCGATATTGCCAGCAGAATTCCCATTTCGATCATTGAGCCGTACTTCAGTAAGGGTTGTCCAATGGGCATTAGATGGGAAAAAGAAGCCGGCTGCATCGATAGCGATTTTCCAACCCTGGCGAAATCGCACAGGGCAGGTGATGGCTAAACCATCCCCTGTTTCATGGATAGTGCATACACCTAGAGGATCATTCGCCTTGTCCTTCGTACAGTTTGGAACTTTGTTATTATGGGGACACAGGCGATTCTTGCGATGGGTTGTAGCCTCTGCTGACAAATTATGTGGTGGAAAACCAAAGACCTCGGCGAGTGGATGCAAATTCACTGTACCCTCTACCCATTAAGATGAATGGCATCATGATACTGAAGACAGGCTTCTGATGCAACGGGCTGATGAACAGCGGCATCTCTGAGAATGGCGTTCGATAGGCTGACTCCTTACAGAAATCTAACCATTTTTCTCGTTTCGATGATTGTTAAATCTCGGTTTTGAACCTAAAAATATATCCGCGATGGATTGATCAAATGATCAATAGACAATTTTCCTCCCACCAATTACAATAATAGTACATCTGTTCTATGGAACGGTGAATCTTTGGCAGCCGGGTCGCGGTATCGAGAATCGCGCGGCTCAAGCCAGTGGAATGGGATCATTCACTGTGCTCGCGCGGCGCTCGCCGCCACCATCCGTCTGCGCGCTCAATTGGCACATACGAGCTGCGGTTAGGATTCCGGGCCGGGTTTGCCTCTGGATCGCGAGGAGGGAAATACCATTAAAGGCACAACAGCTTCCTGGCAAATACCAAAGTTGCGGAACGGCCAGCGCAAGATCGCGAGCAGTCCAGCCCGGTTCAAGGTGCTGGCCTGTGGGCGGCGCTGGGGAAAGACAACTCTTGGGATGGCGCTGGCGGTCAAACGTTCCATCGACGGCCAGCGTGTGTGGTGGGTCGCTCCCACGTATAAAGAAGCCTTCCACCCCTGGCGTGCCTTCGTTCGCAGATTCGCATACTCGTGGGAACGAAAAATTGAATACGATCACCATATCGATCTA
>JAHEME010000112.1 GCA_024643825.1 Chloroflexota bacterium
TGCGCTGCGCGAACTAGCGACCATCGAGGCGTTAAGCTCGCGTTGGCGGCAGATGTTCGGGGGGATGGTGGGTAAACACGAATCAGAGCGAGGATAGGATCATGCTGCACGTGACGGATGCGACGTTTCAGAAGGAAGTGCTGGAAGCCGACCTGCCCGTGATGGTCGATGTGTGGGCGGAGTGGTGCGGGCCGTGTCATGCGATTGCGCCGATGGTCGAAGCCATCGCCGAGCAGTACGATGGCCGCGCCAAGGTCGTGAAGCTCAACAGCGACGAGAACCGCGCCACCGCGCAGCAGTACAACATCCTCGGTATCCCAACTCTGCTGTTCTTTCTGGATGGCGAACTGGTGGATCGGACCGTGGGCGTGCAGCCGATTCAGGCCATCACGTATCGGCTGAAGCGGGTGATGATCAAGGGCGGGGCGCAGGTTGATGCGGGGCCACGCGAGCCGCTGATCCGGCTGCCGCGCAAAGCCACGGAATGGTTCGCCATCGTGATGCTGATCGCCATGCTGGTGGGGATCGTGACGAGGCTGTTTCGGTAGAACAGGTGCCTGTGGCCTGATTGGCTGTGTCCTTACGGACGAGTCATCCCTGCCGTTGCATCTGACCCACCGATGTCCCTGAGACTATCGTATGTGATCTGGAGCAGATACTTGCCATTGTGCGCGAACGCGCCTGTGTCTTTGACGCCGTAGTTGTAGTTATAGGTAGCTCGCACCAGACGCGGTGTCCATGGTGCGTACCGTTCTTCCACATTGATTTCCCCGTTGCCGTAGGTATCGGCGAAAAAGAACGGGTACACAGTGGGGTCGTAGATGATCGCCACGCCGACCTTCTCGGACGCGTGCGCCGTGATGGCGGCATAGAGAGCATCGTGCATAGTTTCGAACTCGTAGTATAAACCCTCAGCCACATCCCCATCACCGTCCCAGTCGGTCGGGTCACTGCGGATGTCTTGGAGCTCTTGCGTGCCATGGCAATTCGCGCAGGCCGCGACGTCCACTTCTAGCGAGTGCGCGTTGTGGCACTGTGTACACTGGTTGAAGTCATCGACATGCATGTTCTGACCGACGTAGGTATTGCCCACATACTCGTATGCACCCTGGGCCTCAGTGCCGAAGAGGGTTGCCCCTGCAGCGAAGTAGTGGATATTGCGGAAGACAAGGGTCTCATCTGGTGTGTCAGCGGGCAGATCGCCCAGCGCCAGGTCAACGGACACCGTTGACTCACGACCTTGATGGCATGATATGCAAGATGCTGAAGTTCCCAGCCCGTCAATCGCTACCCCGGAGGGAAAGGTCACACTAGTTAGTGCCTCGGCCTGGTCGTTATGGCAGGCCTCGCAGGTGATCGTTTCACCAACGGGCGCGGCGGCGTCTACCACGCCTACCGCCGATCCATCAGCCCCCAGGAAATCCTGGAACCCTGTGGTGCTGTGACATTTAGCACAGGTTTCTGGAATTTCCTGGGGAATCTCTTCGGCCCAATGAAGAAACGCTTCGGCTGTCTTGTCTGCATGGCCCGAGACCATCCAGGCCTTCTCGGCAGCCAGTGGATCAACTGATTCCTGGGTAGCCCCTTCAGCCGGCTTTCTCGCCCCCGTTGATGGCTCGCCGACCAGCTTTGCTCCACCGCCAAGGACGTCACTTCCTGCCAGCAGCACGCCCACTATAATCAGGCCAAGCAGTCCAACCATGCCCACTGGCACCATCCACCGGGGCAACTTCAGTTGTTTCGCCACCGGGGATTTCGCAGATAACGCAGGACCAGGCTCGGAGATAGCTGGTGCAGCCGTCTGCGAGAACGCCGGTTCGGCAGCAGCGTCAGATACCACCTGTGCAGCGGGGAAATCAGCAGGCATCGTTTCAGCGATCGGGGCTTCGCTGTGTTCCTCTGGAGTGACATCGGCTGCCTCAGTCCCTTCTTGCTCAACCTCGGCGGTAGATGCGCGCAGGGCCTCAAAGGCCCGGCTCCGTACATCGAAATCCGGGTCTCGTGTCACCAGTGCTTCTAACGCAGCACGGGCGTTGGCGCCGTGGTCAGGGTCGTCGAGCAGGTTGCAGGCACTGTCGATCGCATAGAAACGCACGCGCGCGTTCTCGTCGCGCAGCCCCCTCGACACCGCCTCCGGCAACAGATCGACGGGCTGGGCATCCGGTGGTTCGTAAAATACCAGATCGCCGCCCTGGCTGCCTTCCAGATGCCCGAACTGGGGGATCTGGGTGCTTTTCGTTTCACGCGCCATCTGCTCTTGCACGGCCAAGCCGATGGCATTCAGGCGCAGGGTGTCGCTGGTGGACGCCGGATTCAATTCCTGAAGCAGCAGGCGCGTCATCGACCGCAGATCAGAAACCGCCTGATCCCCGGCCCCGGCGCTGAGCACCTGATAGGCGCGACGCTCCATGAAGCGGTCGGCGGCGCTGCGTAGATTGGTCATGCCGAGGGCCTGCCCGCTGAAACAGGCATCGAAGATGAAGGCGATGTGCTTGGCCGCCGAGAAGCGACGCAATTTCATTACCTCTTCAAGTTCGAGCGCTGTGTAATCTCGCTGGGGGATGGTATCAGTGCAGGCCAGGTAGCCCGTCTCGTGCTCAAAACGGTCGGGGATGGTGTATCCATGTCCGGCGAAGTAGACGATCACACGGCCGTTATCATCCACGCGCCGCAGGTCAAAAAGGGCGTCAAGAATGGCCTGCTTGGTAGCCTCTGGCCCCAGCAGCAGATATGTATGGAATCCATAGGGTGAAGCTGCAAGAAGGTCGGCGAAATCTGACGCATCCTGCTGAGCGTTGCCCAATGGTTGAAAGACAGGATGATCGTAGTCGTTGATCCCAATCAGCAGCGCATGCGATTCGGTGTATGTGGCCTGGTAGTCACTCATTGTCAGTAACCTTCGAGGCATAACAGGGGAGCGTCTATACCCAGTATATATCAGAATCGGATAGGAAATGAATTGGGATGCGATGTGGGGACTCTGAGGGGCACGCCCGACTATGGTGCGTTTTCCGAGGCGATCTGCGCATACAGCGCATCGTACAGCAGCTTGCCGCGCTCTATGGCGGTGAGGTCGTCGGGGCTGATGCGGCGAATCCCCAGGCAGAGGAAGTCCAATCCTGCCGCCACAGGTTCGAGCATGACATCCTGTGCGACATCGGCCTCGTCGATGATGCTCGCGATGCGGTGCAGGTGGGGATCATCGAGGTTGTATTCGCGGAGCAAGGTGTGGAATGTACAGTGTCCGCGCCGTGCCCACGAAGAAGTAACCAAATGGCGGTTGATGCGCCGTTCCAGCCAGTCGAGGCTGAAGTGCAGCAGCGAACCTGGCAGGTTCATGCCAGTCTGCCCGCGTATATCTCCGGGTAGCGCAGCGCCGAAGTACAGTTAGCCTTCGGCGCTCATTTTTACCTGCCACAGCTTCGACGCTTCCTCTCGCTTAGTGCGAACTGCTATCAAACCACCCGGTCATTCCCCCCATCAATCGGGATCTGCGCCCCGGTGGTCTTCAGGAAAACCGGCCCGGCCACCACCGCCACCATCTTCGCCACATCTTCTGACGTGATGACCGCCTTCAGCAGGTTGTTGGACTTGTACTCCTCCACCGAAATCCCGTAGTTGTGTGCCCGGCTCTCGATCACCTCCGGCGTCCACACACCCGTATCGAACACCATGTTCGGGTGCAGCACGTTCACCCGGATGCCCAGCGAGCCAAGTTCCAACGCCGCCACCCGCGCAAGCTGAGTCACCCCGGCCTTACTCACCGAGTAGGCTGCCTGACCCGGCCCCGGCGCAGGCACATTCTTGGAGCCAATCACGATCACCGTCGGATCGATCCCGTTCTTCAGGAAAGGGATGCAAGCCTGGATCATCCGCTGGTGACTGGTCAGGTTTACGGAAAGCGTACGATCCCACGCATCCGCGTCCATCGCCTCGATGCGCTGGCTGCCGGGGAAGATGCCCGCGTTGCTCACCAGAATGTCGATCCCGCCAAAACGCCGCACCGCCTCTTCGATGGCCTTACGCACGTTTTCCGGGCGGGTCACATCGCAGTGACGGCCCACCAGACTCGGCGTGTTGAACATCTCTTCACACTGTGCGTTGAGATCAAGCGCCAGCACCGACGCTCCTTGAGCAGCCAGTTCGGTAGCACACGCTTTCCCGATACCACTGGCGGCCCCGGTCACCACGGCAACCTTGCCCTGAAGCGAGGGCTTCCCGCCTCCCTTTCGCAGCTTGGCCTGCTCTAACTCCCAGTACTCAACCTCAAACAGGTCGTTTTCCGGGAGTGCCCGCCAGCCGCCCAGATGCTCGGCCCACTGGATCGCCGGGATGGTGTGCCCCACAATATCCGCGACAATGTCCGCCGCCTTGATCGTCGCCCCAAAGGTGATGGTCCCGAATCCGGGCCATACCGCCCAGCGTGGAGCCGGATCGAGCATCGTCAGCGTGCCATCGTTGTGACGCTCGAAGTAGGCGCGGTAGTTAGCCGCATACTCGTCCATCGATGCGTCGATCTCGTTCCCAACAACGAGGGGGATGCGCTTGGTTCGGATGATGTGGTCGGGGGTCAGCGTGCCCCGGGTGGCGATGTCGCCCACGTTGGGCAGACTGGCGAACCCGAACGACTCCGCGCTCTGGTTGATGCGCGCGATCATAGGCTGGCCTGCCGCATCAGAAACCATCCGACGAATCCGGCTCAACGCCAAAAGGTCTTCGCTATCGGATGGAGATGCTGCTACTGAGCCAAACGCTCCGCGTGATGCCAGCGCATCCTCGGCCTGAGTCACCAGCCGGATCATGCCTTCATAAGCTTCCTTCGCCGTCGCTCCGAAGCTGAAGACTCCGTGATTCATCAGGATGATGCCATCCAACGAAGCCCAATTGAGACCGTGTGTCATCTCGTAAACGGCACGCGCCAGGATGAACCCCGGCATCACGTAAGGCACGATCAGTACGTTCTCGCCATAGACTTCTCGCACAAGGGTTTCCCCATGCGGAGTGTTGGTCAGAGCGACTACGGCATCAGAGTGGGTGTGATCGACGAAGACGTGCGGGATGATGGCGTGGAGCACGGCTTCGATGGACGGGGCAGGCGCGGAAGGATCGATCATGGCAGCACGCTGCATCCTGACCAGTTCCGAATCGCTGATTGCAGGAAGCTCGGCAAGCTGGTGCAGCACGCTGATCCGGACCGGGGCAAATCCCGCCGCCTCAATGGTAGCGAGATCCCAGCCGGAACCTTTCACATAGAGAAGCTCCTCGGTTTCCCCGAAGAGATTAGTGGCGCTGGCTTTGACGGACGTGTTCCCACCGCCGTGCAGCACCAGCGCCGGGTCGCCGCCCAGCAGCCGCGAGGTGTATACGCGCAGCGCCAGCGGATCGCCGCCCAGCGCCTGCGCCTCGGATTCGTTCCACAGACTTTGCATGGTTCCCCCGTTCGATGGTCATGATGCTGCTTCTATGATAACAGGTCGGGGGGAACGCACGAAATAGGCAGCAATGTGTCAGAACTCGAACGTCACTTGCCTGCCGTTCCTGACCAGTTTCTCCGCCTGTTTGCGCCAGTCTTCGACGTGGATGGGCGCGCGGATGTGCGAATCGCGGATGATCGTCTCGATCTCGTCCGGGGCGCGGCGCAGCAGATCGCGGTAGCTCACCACACCGGCCTGGTTGAGTATCTTCTCCATCTCCGGGCCAATGCCGCGTATCGCGGTCAAATCGTCTGGCGCAACGCTCAAGAATTCGGGACGTCGCAAATCAAGGGCAGGGACGTGCGGATCCGGGTGATTCACACCACCCTCAGGCCAGGCGACGGACACTCGCGTAGGATAAACCGGATCGATGGACTGGGCGATTACAGCGATCATTAGCGCAACCAGAGATGCTCCAAGGCCGATCCAGTGGAGGTGCGGACTAATCGTCGTCAGCGGCAATAGCACATCGATGCACAGGGCCGCCAGCCCGCTGAATACGAGGATCATCAGCAGCGGGGAGAGAAATGCATCCCCACCCTGACGACGGCAGAGGGCGACCCACAGCGCCCCTCCGCCCGCCAGATAGCCAATTCCGAAGAAGCGAAGGGATAGCGCAAACGGGTGCATTCCAAACAGGGTACCCTCCGTGGTGTTGCTAACCGCCATCGACGCAACCAACGCGGTCAATCCAATCGCCGTGATCACCGGGAACGTTCTTTCGAGTGCTCTCATGGGAACCCTCCTGCAAACTCGATGCTGCCGAACGAGAACATGGCGGCGATGAGATTTCCATGCAGGACATTTCCGTCAGTGAGGGGTGCGATGTAAGGGGAAGTGTCTGATTCCATTGTAGCATAGTTCCACGATATCTCGATTGGCATTCCAGGCGCAGCGTGGTATGGTTGCCGCGACCGGAGGAATCTATGCATCAGCGACAGATTGGCATTTTGGCGGGGATGGGCCCGCGATCAACCGCACCTTTCATTGACATGCTCATCACCGAGTTCCTGCGGCAGACGGGCGCTCGCTACGACGACGACTTTCCACCCATCACGATTCTCTCGTGGCCCACACCATTCTATGTAGACCGTCCTGTCGATCACGCCTTGCTGGAACGCGATGGAGCAGACTTCATTGCCATGCCATCGAGCACCGCACACCTATACTACGACTCGCTGGCTGCTGGACTGCACGTTCCCCTGCTGGATATGATCGAAGTGGCGATCAACTTCCTGCCCGATGATGCCCGTAAGGTCGGCCTGCTGGCAACACGACCCGCGATGGAATCGGGCATTTACCAGGGGCGCATGGCAGGGCGCGGGCACTCCGTGCTCAAGGAGCAGGAGTGGCAGCTTGCCGCTGACGAGATGATCCGGGCCGTTAAGGTAGCCCGTGATCCGGCGATCCTCATGCCACGCTGGGCGACGTTGATCGAGGGGATGGCGGAAGCAGGTGCTGACTGTGTTCTCGTCGCCTGTACCGACCTGAGCGGACTGGCCGCACTGGGGCCTTCCCCCATACCGATCATCGATGCGGCTTTGGCGCTGGCCGGAGCCGTCGTGCGCTACTGGCGTCTCGCCGAATGACCGCCACTATGACCACATTTGCCACTGCACGTCGCCATCTGATCCTCATCGCGCTGGGGATGCTGACGACCTACGCTGTGTATGTGATCGCCTTCCCTCTGCTGCCCAACATCGAGCCGGGACATCCGGCTTATGATGTCGAATCGCTGATGCGGCCCTTCCGCTGGTTCGCCCCGATTTACGTACTGGGGTTGTTTGCGTTGTTCGCTCTGTTCTGGCTGGCGCTGCGAACGGCACATCAGACGGCGGGGGCGGCCCCCGAAGCGGCGCTGAAGCTGCGAACGCTGGTGCTGGGATCAGGCGGGGTGTTTGGCGCGGCGCTGATCTTCCTCTACCCGATCACGGCGCTGGATGTCTTTCTGTACGTCGTCCAGGGTCGTACCTGGGCCGTTTACGGGCAAAGCCCGCTGATGGTCTCGCCATCCATGTTCCCTAACGATCCGGTCACTGCGTTTGCAGGTGAGTTCGCCAACGTGGTTTCCCCGTATGGGCCGCTGTGGGAGATGATCGTACAGATTCCCATGCGGCTGGGGGCCACGGACATCGTGAGCGCGACTCTTGCGATGAAGGTCATCGCCCTGATCGCCTACCTGGGATGCGGCGTGCTGATCGGCTGGTGGGCGCTGCCGGATCGAGGGCGGGTGCCCGTTTCGCGGGTGGTGGCCCTGATGTTCTAGGCATGGAACCCGCTGGTGCTGATGCAGGGCATCGGTAACGGACACAACGATGTGGTACTGGTCGCCCTGATCGTGCTGGGGCTGGTGCTGTGGCAGCGCGAGCATCGGCTGTGGGCCGG
>JAHEME010000113.1 GCA_024643825.1 Chloroflexota bacterium
CCCAGAATCCCGAAATCGGATACATGCCGGGCATCGGTGGTCGTCGCCCACTGACCAGCGTTGTAGCTATCAAATACCTTGCTGCGCCAGTAATAGCGAAAGCCGCTGGGCGCATACACGTACATCACGGTGGCGTTGCTCAGGTTGACCGGGCCACCCATCGTTAGAGTCGGGCCGCCATAATAGTCGGCGGTGACGGCGGTTCCACCCTGCACGCCGCCAAAGAGTCTTTGAAACGTATCCTGCACCCGATGCCAGGGGTTGACCGAGCGATCCCATGCATCGGCGAGGCTGCTGCTGGCGGAGGCCGCCGGAGCCATCCATGCGAAGGCGATCATCAGCACCCCGGCGATCATCCCTGCGCGTACCAGATCAAAGCGAATGCCGGGCGTATACCCCACGCGCTTGAGTCGCCACAGACGCTCCTTCGTGATTGCGTTGGTACGGACTGCCAGCGTGAAGGCGAAGAACAGGTAGGCGATCAGGAAGAAGTCCATGCGAGCATCGCCCGCGTAGTAGTATGTATTGATCAGCAGCGCCAGCCCCGGCGGGATCACCGCATACCACAGCCGCCGCGAACGGAACATATTGGCCGATGCGCTGAACCCCAGCAGCCACACAATGATGCTGAGACTGAGGACGAACATCAGGTTATCGCGGCTGAATCCCCCTTCGGAAACCTGCTCCGCCCACAGCCCCACGCGGGTCAGCACTTCGAGCATGCGCTGGCGCATGTCGAAGGTCTCTGGTAAAAAGTAGCGGGCCATCGTGACCCACACAGCGAACAGCCCGTAGACGAGGCCCAGCACAATCGTAGTGAATTCTGAGAAACGCGAGATCGCCAGAAAGTACCCGGCGATCAGGGCAACCATCCCGATAGAGGGCAAAATCCATAGACCGGGGGCCCAATCCGCCACCGCCACCGACCCGGCTGCGATGACGAGCAAAAAGGCGAGCATCAACAGTGCGGGCCAGTCCTCGCGCAGCCGCCGCCCCACGTAGTCCAGTTGAAGTTTTCTAGCTAAGAGTGCCATGTGATCCTTATGGGAAACTCGCTGGATAATCGGACAGTGTAATCATAACTACTTGAACCGACGCTTTCCAGTTCATGCCAGCCGTTAGCTAATGACATTTACCCCGGTATCTCCGGTCACCTTCCAGTCCCCTCGGATCAGCTCCAGAATATAGGTCTTGCCAACGCCGCATACGTTCCCGCAGTAGAACCACACGGATACCAGTACGCTGCCATCATCCTGCCAGTGAATATTGCCCAGTGTCACGATCACAGCCTTGCCCTGTGTAACCTGCCCGCCAGGATCAGAGATGGGCGCTTTCTCGTTGGAGGCAATCCATACGATGTCAGAGGGAAGATCGGCGAGCCGCCCTGCGATAGCCTGCTGTGTGTCTGTCGTGATCAGCGTTGGGACACTCGTTGTATCTCCTCCCGATGGGGGCATGGTCGTTTCATCGGTTGATGTGAGCACGTAAACTGTAGACCATGCCGGAGGGCTGTTCCCAAACGAATGATCAACCGTGACGACCTGGCGAATGACCGCCGCATAGATAGCGGGATCAGCGTTTGCGGCAGGGATGGGAGGTGAACATGCCGTCAGCAGGGTGGCAAACAAAGCCAGCATCATGAGAAAAGTGTCTTTTATGTAGTGGCTCCTTATCCCAGAGTTCTCTGTTCATAAATAGTATACATTCAACAATAACTGGAATGTGGCAGACGGCAAAGAGCGTGCTATGATCAGCATAAGGAGATCGTACTATGTTTGAAACACTTGGTGCACCTGAACTGCTTATTATTCTCGTCATTGTGATCCTGTTGTTTGGGGTCGGACGCATTTCCGGGGTGGGGAAAGAACTGGGAACGGCCATCAGTGAGTTCCGCAAGGGCCTCAATGAGGGCAAAGATCCCAAGCCCGAAGACTCTGCCGAAGAGTCGAAGGCCAGCTAATCCGTCCCGCAGAACACCGCCAATCGCATACGATCAATCGGATCGCTCTCCCCGGATCGTGGAGAGCGTGTCTGCGTTTTGTATCCGCCTGATCGAACGACCACGTAAGGATGCTGTTCTGGCTGCGTCTGTAAGAAAGAACACCCTCCATAGTAAGGAAAGATCACGATGCCATCACTCGAAAACTTCCGCGCGCAGAAGGATCAGTTCTTTGGGCATGATCCGCATTCCCCCTTGCTCCCGGAACAGAAAGATCATTTTGAGGGCCTGAGCTATTTTCCCCCCAATCCCGATCTCGCCTTTGAACTGAACCTGGAGCCTTTCGAGAAGCAGGATCGGATCACGATGCAGACCAGCACGGGCGATGTGCAGGATTACATTCGCTGGGGGCAAATCGCCTTCGAGGTGGATCAGGAACCTGCGGAATTGACCGTGTACATGTCGATCGGGATCGGCGGCGGATACTTCCTGCCCTTCATGGATGCCACCAATGGGGAAGAAACCTACGAGGCAGGCCGCTATCTGGAGATCGAACCGCTTGACGGCAACCGCTTCGAGGTCGATTTCAACCTGGCGTATAATCCATATTGTGCGTATAGCGAATATTGGAGCTGCCCAATTCCCCCGAAGGAGAATCGGCTGAAGGTACGCATCGAAGCGGGGGAGAAGAAGTTCAAGTAGCCTTTCATTCGATGAGATAGCAGCCTGCCGTGCAGTTGTGGCAGGCTGTTTTTTGTTCTGACAATGCCGCGTGAAATCCGCAAGGATGCGCTACAATCCGTCTCGCCTTGCAGGTTGAGGCCCTACCATCGCACATCCCCCCTACCCGGAGGTCAACTATGCAGGTGCTGGTCACAGGTGGTGCAGGCTATATCGGCAGCCACATCGTCGAGGTGCTGCTGGATGCAGGCTATGATGTGATCGTGTTCGATAACCTCTCGACGGGACATCGGCAGGCGGTCGCGCCGAAGGCGATGTTTGTTCATGGCGATCTGCGGCAGATAGGGCAGGTCGAAGACCTGTTTGCCGCCCATGAATTCGCCGGGATATTTCACTTTGCTTCGTACATCCTGGTTCCAGAGAGCATGCAGAAGCCATGGATGTATCTGCGGGATAATGTGGTGGCGTCCGCCAACTTGCTGGAAGTCGCCACCCGGCACGGGGTCGGGCGGTTCATCCTCTCTTCAACGGCGAACCTGTTTGATGATCCGCAGCGTATTCCCATTAGTGAAGAAGAACACGTGATTCCCGGCAGCCCGTATGGGGAAAGCAAGGCCATCGCCGAGCGTCAGTTGCTGTGGATGGAACGCATTCACGGACTCAAGTATTGTGCGCTGCGCTACTTCAACGCGGCGGGCGCGCACCCGAACGGGCACATCGGTGAAGATCACCCGGTCGAGACGCACTTGATCCCGATTGTGCTTCAGGTGGCATTGGGACAACGGGATCATATCACGATCAACGGGACGGATTACGATACCCCCGACGGAACCTGCATCCGGGATTACATCCATGTTCTCGATCTGGCGTCCGCACATGTAGGCGCGTTTGAATCCTTAGCCGATGGCCCCAGCCGAAACTATAACCTGGGGACGGGGCGGGGATACTCGGTGCAGGAGGTCGTCGAGACCGCGCGCAAAGTGACCGGGCATGCCATCCCGGTGCAGATCGGGGAGAGGCGCGCTGGCGATCTGCCCGCACTGGTGGCGGATAATACGCGCATCAAACAGGAGTTAGGCTGGGAGCCGGAGTTCGCCGAACTGGGAGCGATCATCGAAACGGCGTGGAAGTGGCATCAGAGCCACCCGCGCGGATTTAACGGGTAAGCTCGCTGCTGCATACCTGCTCTACGATCCCCACACTGGTGGTCAGCGAAAGCATCTGTGTGCCTGTACGTCGGCAAAGCCCTGAGGCAAGACTGTGAGGCTTTTTCCTGATCTGCGGGTTTTTCCCCATTCTCATCGGTCGATTGACGCCTATACTTATGTGGTGGAGCAACCTACTCAGAGCGAGGGATACGCCGGAATACATGGCTCACATCGCTATCGTTTGATAATCACAGACGCTTTTATACAAAGTAGAGCGATAGCAAAGGTTGTTTTGCTTTCTAAAGCGTCTCAAACTTTGTGACATTATTGCGATCTCTGGGATTGTCACCGGGCAGGAAAGGCTCCGGCTGCCCGGTGTGAATCGGGTTGTCCGAAAATCCGGCTTCTCTCTGAAACCGATGAGGAACATCATGGCTGAGTTGTCGCATGTGACAGCCAGCTTTCTGGCTCAAAAGCGAGGAAAGGAAAAATCAACATGAGCATGATTGCAAAAACACCGCAGCCGCCAGAAGCGGCATCAGGCAATAGTCTATGGCAGAAGCTGACCCGGCCCTCTGACCTGGTGACTGACCTGGAGAAGCGCCGCAACGCGCAGCTTCTTGCCTCGATATTACTGATCATTATCCCGCTTTCCTTGCTGGGAATAGGGGCCATTGTGCCGAACCTGCTGCAACAAGGAACAAATCGAAATCTGTTCAGCCAGCTTGTGATCTGGGCGGCGACGTTCTTTGAAATAAGCGTCATTACCGGCTATTCCCTCAGCCGTACGAAATGGTTCCAATGGGGCATGTACTCGGTGACGGTCAGCCTGGTAGCTCTGATTGTGTCGCTTGAGATTGTAGAGCCATCAATCGGCCCTATGATCGCCATCTTCGTTATCCTGGCCCTCGTGCTGACTGGTATTTTTACCACTGGCCCCCAGGTAGTGATTTTCGGGATATACTCTGTCGCCGCGTTACTGGTGATCCCATTGTTTCAGAACGCAATCCCTTTGGTGGATATCCTCCCGATTACGGTTCTCGTC
Organism: Chloroflexota bacterium; assembly: GCA_024643825.1. Classification (GTDB taxonomy): domain Bacteria; phylum Chloroflexota; class Anaerolineae; order Aggregatilineales; family UBA3940; genus JAHEME01. The sequence goes on from JAHEME010000113.1 coordinate 4,814, forward strand.
GTGGAAGTGACTGCGATCATGGTTCTGGAAAAGAACCATCGCAGCAACATTGAAAAAGAACGACGGGCCGAAATCGAAGTAGCGCGAAATGAGGCTGTCACCGCTCACTCGCGGCTTGACCATCTGATCTCATCAAGCCCCACCATGATCTTCAGCGCTCGTCCCGATGATTTCGGCGTGACCTTTGTTAGCGCGAACGTGGAGGAGATTACCGGTTATAAAGCAGAGGAATTGTTATCCAGAGCTACTTTCTGGTTAGAGCATGTTCACCCCGATGATGCATCCGCCGTTTTTTCAGGAATGGTCGAAAGCTTCGAGGGCAACGAGATAAGTCAGATCTATCGATTCCAGGTGGCTGATGGCACGTACCGCTGGATGCAGGTAGATCAACGACTGTTCCGTAATGCCCAGGGTGATCCAGTAGAGTTTATCGGATCCGTGGTGGATGTTACCGATCTCCAATTGGCACGGCGGGATATTGAGAAACAGGCTGATGAGCTACGCCGCGCCAATGCCGTTGTGCGCGAGGCCAGCCGCCTCAAGAGCGAATTCCTGGCTACAATGTCGCATGAACTGCGGACTCCGCTCAACGCCATGATCGGGTATGCAGAAATCATGCTAGCAGGCATGAGCGGAACGATTGATGAAGATGCTACAGACATGGTCTCACGCATCCATTCGAATAGTAAACGACTTCTCACATTGATCAACGATGTGCTTGATCTCTCGAAGATCGAAGCGCGGCGGCTGGAAGTAGTCAACATTGCTTTTACCCCTGAGAAGTTACTATCCGACATCCGTAGTCAGGTAACCAGTTTGATCACACAGAAGAAGCTGGAGTTCTCGACTGAACTGGACTCGACTTTGCCAGCGCGGATGATGGGGGATATTAACCTGCTGGAGCGTATCTTGATCAACCTGCTGTCCAATGCCATCAAATTCACGGATGCGGGTGAGGTCAGGCTCAAAGTTGCCAGTGGAGACAATGGCAACTGGCAGATCACCATATCAGATACCGGGATCGGCATCCCATCACATGCCCGCGAGTATATCTTCGACCCCTTCCGCCAGATAGATGGATCGTCGAGTCGCGCGTATGGCGGCACTGGGCTTGGACTGGCGATCACTCAGGAGTTAGTGCGGGCCATGCAGGGCACGATTCAGGTCGAGAGCACGGTCGGTCAGGGGAGCATATTTATCGTGACCCTTCCACTGCTTACAGAACAAGATATGACGCAGGAGTCGACACCATCATGATCGACACAACCAATGTTGCCAGTTGGAAAGTGCTGGTAGTAGACGATGAGCCAGATAGTCTGGATGTCGTGATGCGTGTGCTCAGATATCATGGCGCCACAGTTTATACTGCCAGTAATGGGGCGGAAGCACTTGACATTATGAAGGAAGTGCAGCCTACTCTGATCCTTTCCGACCTATCGATGCCAGTGATGGATGGCTGGGAGATGCTGTACCACATTCAGACCGACACCAAACTGGCAGGAATTCCAGTCATTGCACTCACGGCTCATGCGATGACCGGAGACCGGGAGCGTGCCGTAGCCGCCGGGTTCCACTATTACTTGACTAAGCCACTAAGCCCGTTGTCGTTCTTGCAGGATCTGATCAAACTATTTGATACCGAAGCTTCCATCTGATTTCGCCAGAATACCGATTTGACCGAAAAATCTTTCGGTCAAATACTTAGTAGAAGAGAGGTCACCAAATGAATGCATGGAAGGTGCTGCTGATTGAAGATGATTCCTATAGTGCCGATGTTGTATCCCGTATACTCACCTACCATAAGATTGAACATACGATTGTTGCCAGTGCTGAGGGGGCTCTCGAACTGCTAAAACAGGATACGCCCAACCTGCTGATTGTCGATCTGGCACTACCTGGTATGAATGGATGGGACTTCCTGAAAACGGTTCGTAGGGATCCCGCGAACGCTCATATACCCGCGGTGGCGGTGACAGCCTTCCATTCTACGCTGGTTGCACAGCAGGCGATTGAAATGGGGTTCAATGCTTATTTTGCAAAACCCATTGAGGCCACTTCGTTTGTACGCGAACTTGAGAGGGTGCTCAACGAATAGGAGATTGAACCGATGGACATGATGTGGGTAGATAAAGATCGAACCATCCTTCAGATTGACCTTGATCAGGAGTTCAATCGGGACGCGTATAATGAAGTTGTGCAGCGCAGGGAGCAGCTTACCCATGATCTGGATCGCCCGATTGCGATGATTTACGATGTTCGCAATCTACAGGTGGTTCCGCAGAACCTGATTGGTATGTTCCCTGAATTGTCGAAGCAACGATACCAGAACACAGAAGTTACCGTAATCGTGGGCGCGTCGCGGATCATCCAGGATATAGGCGAGATTTTCTCACAGCGCATCCAGACTCTCACGTTTGTCAGCACGCTGGCGGAGGCAGAGCAAGCTATTTGGAATTTTCGTATGCGCTCGGATCAGGAATCGCCATCGGAGGCAAACTAATGAAGACCTACTCAGTTGAGAAACTGCCCGGCGAGCCAATTGTGATCAGTACCGCTTTTCCCGATTGGAATGCGTTCGATTATATGGAGCCATTCATGAAAGACCTGATCCATCTCATTGATCAGGCGGAAGAGCAGGATTTGTACTATGTCATCAATCTGGCGGCATGGAGTCCAAAGCTGCCAGAGATCGTGCAGGCTGCTAATGCCGCAGGGCGCGGGGGAAACACGATCCTGCATCATCCCAAAATCCGCAAACTGCTCATTGTCACCCAGATGAAGCTGGTCGAGATAGCGGGACATGGGTTGAACAGCGACCTGTTTGGCAAACTGCCAGTCGCCATATTTACATCGCTGGAGGACGCCATAGCCGAAGCTCGGTCTCTTGCCGCACAGAGATGAAGTCGGGGTAGGATGACGCCGTATCTTGCCACGCACTGCTATCGACCTGCTGTCCTGCTCGTGATCCCGATTGTGCCTCAAGTAGCATTGGGGAAACGGGATCATATCGCCATCAACGGGACGGACTACGACACGC
>JAHEME010000771.1 GCA_024643825.1 Chloroflexota bacterium
GACAGAAACGCAAAACAATCCTATGATTACGGCTACATGTCCGTACTTCAGAAATACGGATGCTATGTTCTAATGGGGAATGGGCCATATCACTCCAGGAGGATCATGCCGTGATACGAATGCGTAAAAGCAGGCTGTTGATTGGTTTTCTGATTGCAGGGATGTTGGTTACTACGGCAGTGGTTATGCTTCCTCAGGCGGCTTTCGCTGCGCCGCCGGCGGACATCTGTACTATAGATGGCTTCGTGGTACAAATACTAGATTTTCCATTCAGTAACTGGAGCTCTTCCTGGGTATCCTATGGGTGTGGAACCTTCCCGAATAGTCCGGCCTCCTGCACCTATTATGAAGGAGCCGTGAATGGTCATGATGTCTATATGACGCTATCGACGACGACCTGTGATGCCGATAGCTGCTTTGGTACACAGACATATGCTGTCGAAGGCTGCGGCCCCGCGTCCGTTGTCAAAGAGGTCTCCCAAGAGGTCGCCCCATCGATCTTCCTCTCCGATGTCTGCCAGCCAAATGACGGCTTCGGCGGCGACGGCTACATGACGCTCGATACCAACGCGGGCAGCCTGGGCGTGGCTCCGGTGCTGTATTACGGCGCATCGGCGGATGGCCCGTGGGCGTCACTGGAAGTCAACGGCCCACCGTACAACCTCACCATGAGCGACCTCACCGCGATGGCAGCCAATTCGGGCGCGGCGGACTACTCCGCGCTGTGGGTCAAGGTCAGCGAGACAGGCCGCGCCATGCTCCTCGGCGATATGATCCGCGACCGCGCCGCGAAGATGGACGTGCTCTGCGGCGAATAGTCGCCACAGCCACAAACAGAATCAACCTCAGAGGGGATGCCGCACGGCATCCCCTCTTTCTTTTGAAGCATCTCACCGGGCACGGCACGATTGACATCCTCGACGTATCACCCTCGCTACCGAGGCAACCTATCGCTTGACACCTGATGTGCGCTATACTCCTCTCGCAGGAGAAAAATATGAAAAATCACTTGCAGGTCTTCTACGTCCTTATGCTTGTGTTTTTGTCATCCTGCAGTTCCCTCTCTGCCAATAGCGTCAACAGTACCTCCGCTCCCCCCGTGGTCGATTCTACAACAGCATCAGCCGAGCCGCTCAATGGGACGGCGACATCAGATTCCTCCTCCCCGGTGATCGATTTCACAACGCCAGCCGATCCGCTCAATGTGACAGTGACATTAGATTCCTCCTCCTCTACCAGCGCAACGATCTCGCCGGATGGCGGCAGCCTGTCGCTGACCGCAGCGGACGGAAGCGTGTACACACTGGACATCCCTGCCAACGCCCTGGATGCAGATACCGTGATCACCATGATCGCCGTGAAAAGCATGGAGGGCGCGCCGTTAGATAGCGGGGATGTGTCAGCGGTTCAGCTCGAACCATCCGGATTGTTCTTCCACGAAATGCTCACGCTGACCATCAGCCCGGCAGCGGAGATCCCGATCCAAAATCAGGTCATCTTTGGCTACGAAGGCAATGGGCAGGATTATCACCTGGCCGGGGTGGACCCGACCAGTGCGGATATTGTGATCAAGCTGATGAATTTCAGCGGGGCAGGAGTCGGCAGCGGTTCCGATGCGGCCTGGGCCGCCAATCTACAGATCCAGGCAAGCAGCGCAAGCACCCGGTTATGGCAGAAATTCGGTGAGTTTTCGCAGAGTGAGCGGCGCGCAACGTTACTCGGAACCGAAGGCGAGACGGACAGTACCGATCTTGCCAACAATCTCAAATCCTATCTGGATGACTTTGAGGATCAGGTAGTTCTTAAAGAGATGGCCGCTGCCGAATTGGATTGTTCGCATGCCAGGCAGGCGATCAAAGATCTGCTCTATCTGGGGAGAATGAGACAGGTTGCCTTCTCAACAGAGACACCCAGCTTTAATGAGAATCTGGGCAAGCTCGCCAAAATCATGGAAGAGTGTCCAGCGACATTCCTTGTCTCTGGAGCAAGTTCTGGAGCTTATTTCTCCGGTATGATTTGCGGCCTGGATACGCCATTCGAACTCACCGTATTTGCTCCTGATGGAGTTTGGCCGATGGATTTCACGCCAACGAGTGAGACGGGCGGCCAGATGACAGGGATCTTGACAGGCAGCGGCTGTGTGCAATCTGGTGGAGGGCCGTATAC
>JAHEME010000114.1 GCA_024643825.1 Chloroflexota bacterium
ACAGGCATTAGCAGGATGACGATGATTTCGTTTAGTTGGTGGATTGTGTGCGGGCACGGATGGTGACGGTCGTCCCTTTGTTCTGTGCTGAGTGTACCGTCAGCGCAGCCTGAATGAGCGAAGCGCGCTCATACATCCCGATCAGGCCAAAGTGTCCATTGTGTGCCAGATCGGTTACTTTACCTGGGGCATCAAACCCGACTCCGTTATCCTGCACCGTGACGATCACCGCGGTTGGCTCAAAGCATACCTTGACCCATAGATCACGACACTGGCTGTGGTGATAGGCGTTGGTGATCCCCTCCTGCGCCATTCGATACAGGGCCATCTCTTCCTCCGGGGGGAGCCGTCGCGGTTCGCCCTGCCGCTCAAAATGAATTTTGGGGCCAGTTCCCTTGGCGATGTCGCGGGCCAGCACTTCGAGCGCGGGCAGCAGCCCCAGGTCCTCCAGATAAATGGGCCGCATGGCACGGATGATCCGGCGGAGTTCGTCAATGGCTTCGCCCGTCATGGATCGGAGTTCGGAGAGAACCTTCGCGCCGGCTGGATCGCTGGTCAGGTAGCGGCGTAATACCTGTTCGCGATGATCGAGGGCGATCAGGGCCTGGATGGTGTGATCGTGCAGTTCGCGCGCTAATCGCAGACGTTCATCCTCCTGAGTCTGCGTGATCGCAGCAATGTAGTGGCGCATTACCTCCTGCGCCTTTTCGACCTGCCCCGCCATCGCTTGCAGCGAAACTTGCAGGCGGCGTATCTCTTCAATGCCGCCAACCGATTCTTCAATGCTGGTGAACTGACCTGCCGCTAAATCGGCGGCGCTGGCTTCCAATCGCTGAAGCGGGCGCACGATCCCATAGATGGCAAACCATACGGTGATGATGGCGATGATCAGGCCGGGGAGGACGACCAGCGGAGCCGCCTGCGAATAGCGCATCAGGGGGCTGAGCATCTCGGCCCAGTGTTCCTCTTGCACCAGAACCCAACCTGTCTCTTGCAAAGGGGCAAAGGCGGCGATCAGTTCGCTGCCATTGGCGTCGTTGCGATAGTCCGCGCCGCTTTCCCCACGAAGGGCGGCGGCGATATGCGGTGCGTTGGGCAAAGTCGTTCCGGTGAGCGAGGGATCGGTCTGGTAGAGGATCAGCCCATCCTGCGTTGCCAGCGTGACCGAACTGCTTTCCGAGGTTTGCAGCGTTTCCAGAAGCGTTGGCAAGCCCAGCCCATTCAGGGAAATCACGCCAATTGCTGTCACCGGGCGGCTATTGGGAGAAACCGCAGGGCTGACTATCATCGCGATGCGAGTGGCGTTGCTTCCCTGATTAATCAGTGGGATGAGGATTGCTGAACTACCGGGGGTTGCTCGACGTACCCCGTCCAACAGATCGGGGCGCAGCGGGCTGGTCGTCTGCCACGATTCCACGCGCCCAGTGGAGGCCAGCAGAAGACCCTGCCCATCATAGAGGGCCACACCACCCTCAAAGAGCGTGTCTGACCAGGCATTGAGTTCGTCTTCTGGGGATTCGCTGCGGGCGGCGCGGGCCGCGATGCGGGTGAGAGACGCTTCCTGCTGATCGATTCGTTCCGAGAGGCTGCCCGCCACTCCACGCACGGCCTGGACATCGTGTGCCGCTACAAGGTCGCGCGTGGCGACTTGATGCAGGGTAATGCTACCGAAGGCTACCAGCACGAGCAGGATCAGCAGGGGCAGAGCTAATACTGTGAAGAGTTGCAGCGGCAGGCTGCCAAATCGACGTCTCATGGGGATTTTCTGCTTGACTGCTCTCGGTCAGGGGGCGCGGGGAAGTGGACGACTATTCCGGCAGGTGGAGCATTCCAAGTTGAACCGCGCGCACCACCGCCTCGGTGCGATTGGTGACATGCAGTTTCTCGAAGATATTCCGCAGATGTCCCTGAACTGTGCGATCACTGATACCCAGCGTGTAACCAATCGCTTTGTTGGTCAGCCCGCGAGAAGCCTCTTCCAGCACAGATAGCTCGCGAGAGGTCAGGTCTGCTCCGGGGAGATGGTCGCTCGTGGTGCTGGTTCCGCCCACCACCTGCATCAGGCGGTGAACGACGCCGGGGTCAAGTACCGATCCCCCCGCGTGGACGGACTTGATCGCCTGTATGATCTCTGGCGCGTCAGCAGTCTTCATCACATAGCCATTGGTCCCGGCTTCCATCGCAGCGACCAGATAGGGGTCGTCGTCATAGGCAGTCAGTATCAGAGTATGCACGGGCAAGTTCTGAGTGCGAATCCAGCGCACCACCTCGATCCCGGTAGTGCCCGGCATCTGAATATCCAGCACAGCGACATCCGGCTTATGTTCCTCGATCAACTGGATGGCTTCATCGCCGTTTTCGGCTTCGGCGATCACTTCGATCTCGCCGCTTTCGGTGAGGAAGTCGCGGATTCCGCGACGGACTACCTGGTGGTCGTCGGCTAACAGCACACGAATGGGCGTTTCTGTCACGGGCATAGCGTGATTGCTCCACGAAAAGGGTCTATAAATATCTTACCATGCTTGCGCTGGACGTGTTAGCGGGTGAGAAGCAAATGAGGTTCAGGGGGCGATCAGCGCCTGCACCCACACGGTAGTTTCCTGCTGGTGTGGGTCATTCGTGGTCAATACAGCACCCCGGCGCACCATTCGCTGCCCCAGTTGGTAGGCGCGGGCGGTATCCAGTGTGATGGTCAACAGAGCCACTTTGCCGGGGGGGATGATCGACCCGCTGAGATCGGCAGTCACATAGTCACAGGTCGTGTACAATTGCACCACGGTCAGCGGTCCGACACCCCGGTTTTCAATCACAAAGATATGGGTGATCAGGCTTTCCGCGCGGACGCGGCCCATATCGTGGAAGGTCGAAGGCAAATCCAGCAGAGGCAGAGGGTCATCGAGATCAGGGTAGGCTACTGTCGTCCGGCGGCTATCCAGGATGTAGCTACCATGAAGCGGCTGATTATAGACAACATCATCTGGATCGAAAACGATGGGCGTTTCGGATTGGCTGATCACAAAGACATACAGGGCAATCAGGCCGACAATTGCAATCAGGCCAACAGCCACCAGCGCCGGAATGCGGAAGAATCCCGGCCCGGCTTCATCCTGTACGTTGGTTGGCTCCTGGAATTTACTGGACATCGGGCGAGTCTCAACTGGCACGCGGCATCATGAACAACTCTGATCCTAGCCAGATACAAAATCCCTGCATGTGCGGATAAGCGCATCAGGTATCCGCCAAATTGCCTGCCGTCCCGGATTTTTGCCGTAGATAGGCGATCTTGCGCAGGGATTTTGCGCGCTTTCGCGCTAAGATTAAATAGCACTAATGTTGGATAATGACTCAACGCTATGTATAACCTCGTATTGTGATGTCCTTGTTGCGTGGTACATTCTGGCATGAATCACAGTTTCTTTGCATCGGTTCTGCCCATCAAACCACCAACCCCTTATTAATTGAGGAGCATGGAAACGCTGATGGAAGAGACAAAAGATCAGATGATGCCGAATAATCCTTCTGAGAAGGATGACTACGATGATGATGATGTAATCGTTCTGAAAAAGTCCTGGGTCGTGACGGGTATTGTCGCGATTGTGGCATTCGTTGTGGGTGGGCTTGCCGGGTATTTACTGGCGACCGCCGCCTTTGAGCGGGGCGCAGCGCAGGCAGGGGTAATTCAGGTACAGCAGCAGGCCGCTGCACCCGCCCAGGCTCCACAGCCTTCCGCCCGCATCGACAACGTCAGCGCTGATGACGATCCGTATTTTGGCCCGGAAGATGCTCCGATCACCATCGTAGAATTTAGCGATTTCCAGTGCCCCTACTGTGCCCGCTTCCAGCAGCAGACGCTGGAGGCTCTGAAAGAACAGTATGGAGATCAAGTTCGCTTTGTCTACCGCGACTTCCCTCTCAGCAGCATTCACCCCGACGCAGAAAAAGCAGCTGAGGCTGCTGAATGCGCCAATGAACAGGGCAAATTCTGGGATATGCACGATGCCATGTTCAATAACCAAACGATCACCGGGGTAGGCATCGACGCGGTCACCAACATGGCAAGCGAGATTGGCCTCAATATGGATAAGTTCAACGAGTGTGTGTCAAGTGGCAAGTATGCCGATGAAGTCGCCAAAGACTTGCAGGATGGATCGTCCTATGGCGTAAGTGGAACCCCGACCTTCTTCATCAATGGGGTGCGTCTCGTAGGGGCACAACCGCTGGCAGCGTTCACTGCGGTGATTGACGAGGAATTGAAGAATCAATAAACTATCTTCGCCACTGTGAGGAGTGCAGTTCGCCGCCTGCCAGGGTCTCCCCTGACAGGCGGTTCCTTTTTTGTACAGGCGTTGCATAAAGTCGGCATACAATGTACATAAATTCTACACAGCCCTGCGGTATCATCAGAGGCAGGCTGGGAGCATAAATGGCAGGGACGGAAAAAGGAACTATGGCACAGAAGATTCTGATCATCGAAGATGAACCCAAAATTGCGCGGCTAGTACGCCTGTACCTGGAGGAAGCCGGATATGAGGCGACTGCGATCCATGATGGAGGCCAGGCGATCTATGCATTTCGGCAGGAGCAGCCGGACCTGGTGCTGCTCGATCTCAATTTGCCGGGCCTCGATGGTTTGGATGTGTGCCGCAAATTACGCGGGGAAAGCGACGTCCCAGTGATCATGCTAACAGCGCGCACGGAGGAAGCCGACCGCTTGATCGGCCTGGAACTGGGAGCCGATGATTACGTCGTTAAGCCGTTCTCCCCACGAGAAGTGGTTGCGCGTGTGCGGGCTGTGCTGCGGCGTGCTTCTGGGCCGCAAACTCCCGGCGAAGTGATTCGAGCAGGTTCGCTGTCCCTTGATATGGGCAGCCGTCGTGTGCACCTCGGAGGCCACGAACTTGCGCTAACGGTCTCCGAGTTCGATATCTTGCACGCACTGGCGCGCGGATCGGGCCGTGTGCTCACCCGGTTGCAACTGCTGGAAGCCTCGCAGGGGGTGGCCTACGAGGGCTATGAGCGCAGCATCGATCAGCATATTAAGAATCTGCGGCGCAAGCTGGAAGACAACATCAGCTATCCCCGGATTGTGCACACGGTACATGGGGTTGGCTACCGTTTGGACCCGTTGGAGGACTGAACGATGCGCAGTCTATGGGTTCGGCTTATAGGCGCTTTTGCCGCTGTGATCGTGGTGATGCTGGCTGTGATCATTGTGATCGTGAACATCATCGCACGGCGGGAATATGACCTGTTTGTCATCCGCAACAGTCAGGCCATCATCCGGCAGATCGGCCCGGTGCTGGCGCAGTCGTATGATGACAATGGTGATTGGCGCGATGCTCAGTCGATTCTGATCAACCCGGCGATCCCCCGTGGCCAGGGGGAGGGGCAGCGACGCGGGCCAGAACAGACCTCCCCCGGTGGGGCGGGGTCTAGCCCGATGGCGGAGCACATGGCAGCCATGAGGGACGATTCCGATGTGTGGGCGGTGCTTGGATTCGATATGGTCCTCGCCGATGGCAGCGGCATGGTTGTCGCCGATACCAGCGACATTCGGATCGGGCAGGAGCTTTCGTCTGCTTCGCTCAGTGCTGGGACGAAGATCCTTGTGAACGGTATTCCTGTCGGCACACTGCTGGTGGTTCTGCCCGATGCGAACGCAGTGCAATCCAATGAATTTCTTCAGGAGGTTCGCCGGGGAGTCTGGTTGGCGGCTCTCGCTGCTGGCGCTGTCGCGCTTTTGATGGGAACCCTCGTCTTTCAGCGCATGATCCGCCCGCTGCGAGAACTTCAGAAAGCCGCCCATCAGGTTGCGCAGGGCGACCTGACCACTAGAGTCGATGCCAACTCGCATGATGAGATTGGCGAAGTTGGGTTGGCCTTCAACAAGATGGCGGAGCGTCTCAGCGATCAGCAGAATCTGCGCAAGCAGATGGTTGCGGATATTGCCCATGAGCTTCGCAACCCGATCAGCGTGATGCAGGGCACGTTGGAAGCCATGCAGGATGGGCTGATCGAACCCGATCCGGGGGAAATTCAGGAACTGCACTCCGATGTGCGACGGTTGGCGCGGCTGGTGGAAGACCTCCGCACGCTCTCGCTGGCGGATGCAGGGCAGTTGACGCTGCTGCGCGAACGGATCAACCCGGCGGCGCTGGCGGAACACGTCGTCAGCCGCATGGGTGCACTCGCCGCCGAGCGTGGCGTGGCCTTGAGTCTGGAAGCGCACCCAGACACGTCAGAAGTCGATGCCGATGAAGATCGTCTGGCGCAGGTGTTGGGCAATCTAGTGGATAACGCCCTGCGGCATACTCCCAGAGGCGGTCACGTTCGGGTACGAGTCGCGGAGAAGCCGGGCGAAGTTCAGGTGGAAGTAGCCGATGATGGGCCGGGCATCCCTACCGGAGACCTGCCGTTTGTCTTTGAACGTTTCTGGCGCGGGGATAAATCCCGCAGCCGCGATAGCGGTGGTTCGGGGTTAGGGCTGGCGATCGTCCGTCAACTCACGGAACTGCATGGCGGCACGGTCAGCGTTTTTTCCGCCCCCGGTAAGGGAGCTACCTTCCGCGTGAGCCTGCCCGCGCTATCCGCCTGAGCCTTTCAGCAGACTGCCAGGGGGTAAGGAGCCTGTGTCTGGTTTCCCTGTTTGCCGCGCAGATGACTCAGCCGCCCACTCGCTGAGGAATCGGTGCTGCTCCGGGGAGATTTTGTGCAGTTGGAGGAGGGTATCCAGAATTTCGGCGATGGTCAGGATCGGGTGTACCCTGTAGCCCTTTTCCTCCAACTTTTGCTTGCCCCCCATGTTTCGATCCAGCACCACCAGCAAATCGGTCACCTTGAGACGCACGATCTGAAACAGCGTGAGGGCCTCGATCTGACTCTGCCCGTTGAGGATCAGATCATCGATCATGAGCACGGTTTCCCCGGCTTTGTATTCCCCGGCGATCAGCCGCCCTGCGTTGCTCTCATTGCTGAGAGGGCGCGGGTAGATCAGCGGTTTGTCGATGGTCAGGCTCAGGGTGACTCCGATGGTCAGCCCACCGAGAGGAATCGCCCCCAGACGGTCATAGGTCAATTCCGCCGCTTGCTGCTGCATGATGCGCGCCACCCGCCGCAGCACCATCGGGCGGGATGCCAGCGCCTGAAAGTCGATGTGCATGGCGGTTTGACCGGGGGTCAGGACGCTGACCTCACCAAAGCGAATCGCACCCGCATCATGCAACCCTGCGATGAGCGATTCTTTGTCAATCACGGGATGTTTCCTTATCTATCGATGAGTACGAGACTTCTACGTTCAGTCTAATCGATACCTGCAAACCATGCAATGGGTAGGAAGTCATTGCCAGCCTCCGATTCCCCTACTAGAATGGGCATAGAAATCGGAATCTCCACCATAGGGAGCCAGACCATGCTTCTCAAGGATCATGTTGCTATTGTGACAGGCGGTGCGGGTGGGATAGGCCGCGCGGCCTGCCTTCGTTTTGCCGAAGAGGGCGCGCGGGTGGTTGTCGCAGATATGAAACAGGCCGCAGCACAGACTACTGCCGAAGAGATCGCCGCCAGCGGTGGGCAGGCGATGGCGGCGGAAGTCAATGTGGCAGAGCGCGCCAGCGTCGATGCGATGGTTCAAACCGTGCTCGATGCCTGGGGTCAGATCGATGTGCTCGTCAACAATGCGGGGATTCTGCGGGACGCGCGTCTCGTCAAGCTGGCAGAAGCGGACTTCGATGCTGTGATCAGCGTCAACTTGAAGGGGGTGTTCAATTGCACGCAGGCCGTCGCCCCCCACATGATCGACCGGGGCAGCGGGAGGATCATCAATACAACGTCGGTGGTGGCCTTAT
>JAHEME010000115.1 GCA_024643825.1 Chloroflexota bacterium
CGTATCGATTTTGAACGTCCAGGGGACGTACAGCGTGCGCGCCCCTGCCGGGATGTTGATCCACGTCAGGAAAGGCACTTCCGCGCCCTCCGGGTGGCCCAGCAGCGCGAGGAACATCAGCACGGCGATCACGAATGAGAGCGCCGCCATCGTACCTGCCACGATGCCCGGCCCTTTGCTGCCGCGTTCCGGCATGAGGAGGCGGCCAAAGAACACGTTGATCACGACTCCCAGGAAGGGGAAGAAGATGATCAGGGGAATGATAGAAAACAATCCGTTCATGCAGGGTTTCCTGTCTGGTCCGGCCTGTTCAGGTACTCAACTGCGCCCCTCACCCCCCGGAATCTGATCTCTGCAGAAGCAAGATCGTGGGGTGAAGAGTGTTTCGGTGACTATCCTTCCATCGAGTGCAGTTCGTCGATGTCTATGCTCTTCTTGCTGCGGAAGATCGCGACGATCAGCGCCAGCCCGACGGCGACTTCCGCTGCCGCGACGGTCATCACAAAGAAGACGAACACCTGCCCATCCAGATTAAACATCGAACGGGCGAAGGCGACAAAGGCCAGGTTCGCAGCGTTGAGCATCAACTCGACGGACATAAAGATCAGAATCGCGTTGCGGCGCAGCAGGACACCACCCACCCCCAGCGCAAACAATATGGCGCTCAGGATGATATAGTAGTTGGTTGGGACTAGAAAACTTGTTTCTTCAAACATCGCAAAGTTCCTTACGTTCGCCTAGTCTGCGGCGCTGCTTTCTGAATCGGCCTGCGGGTTCAGATTGTGGATGGTCTTGCCCGCTTCGTCGCGTGCCAGCACAATTGCGCCGACCATCGCCACCAGCAGCAGAACGCCCGTCATCTCAAAGGGAAGCAGGTAGCGGTTGAACAACACCTCGCCGATGGCCTGTGCGCTGCCGAACCCATAGTTCGAGCCTTCTGACTGCGTGTCGGCGGCAACCGGGGCTACCGAGGGCAGGCTGATGCTGACTTCCGGGCTGAGGAGCACGACGGCGGATACCACCATCAGGGCCACCACCAGCACGATCCCCAGTGGAACCTGCCAGCGCAGAGTCGAGTTCAACTGTACGCGCTCCGCGCCGAGCAGCATGATCACGAACAGGAACAGCACCATGATCGCCCCGGCATACACGGTGATCTGCACCATCGCCAGGAAGGGTGCGTTCAGGCCCAGATAGAACAACGCGATGCAGGTAAAATTGATCACCAGAAACAGGGTCGCATGAACTGCATTGGTGCTGGTGAGCATGCCAATCGCCGCGAGGATGGCGATCAGCGCCAGAATGAAAAACAGGATCGTCCCAAGCATGGGGTCTACGCTCCCTCAGAACGGTGCAGACAACGGGAACAGCGGTCGGTGCGTGCGAGCATTAGCGCGGGTTCTCCATTTCGGGAATGGAACGGTTGAACGTGCCCGGCTCTACCTTCCGGGGCGTGGCTTCCGCGCCCGCAGGTGGCGGGACTATCAGCATGTCTTTGGTATAGATCGCGCTCTCGCGGGACATAAATGATAACTTGTAGTCGTGTTCCAGCACAATGGCTTCGGTCGGGCAGGCATCTTCGCAGTAGCCGCAGAAAATGCAGCGCAGCATGTTGATTTCATAGGTCCTGGCGTAGCGTTCGCCGGGGGAGAAGCGTACCTCATCAGTGTTCTCCGAGGCTTCTACCCAGATGGCATCGGCAGGGCAGGCAGCGGCGCATAGCGCGCAGCCGATGCACTTCTCCAGTCCGTTCTCATAGCGCTTCAGTTCGTGGCGACCCTTGAAACGCTCCGCCACCGGTTTGGCCTTCTCTGGATACTGGATAGTCACAGGGGCCATGAATATGTGCTTGATGGTGGTCGCCATCCCTTTGAAGATGGCAAGGGTTTCGTCCAGCATGTTGAGCTTCTTCTCGGCCATTCAGGTAAGCCCCTTCATAAAATCTACAGTGAATGCGTTGTCAGGCCGTGATTATGCCCCAAAGGTGGGGAATACACCCAGCACTACCAGCACAGCAGTCACGATCAGGTTCAGCAGCGAGAGCGGCAGCAGAATCTTCCAGCCCAGTGCCATCAGATAGTCGTAGCGAATACGCGGCAGCGTGGCGCGTATCCACACCATGAGCAGCAGGCTGGGCACGATCTTGGCGATCAGGATGATCGGGCCCAGCCACCCGGTGAGATCGATAGCGCCGATGTGGATCGGCAGGCTTTCCAGCCCGAAGAACCGGAAGCCACCGAGAAACACGGTCGCGAAGATGGCGCTCACCGCAATCATCTTCACGTATTCGGCGAGGAAGAACGCGCCAAACTTCATGCCGCTGTATTCGCTGTGATAGCCTGCCGTCAATTCCTGCTCTGCGTCGGGCAGATCAAAGGGCGCGCGGTTGGTCTCCGCCAGCAGGGTGATGTAGAAGATGAGGCCCGCAAGCGGCTGAAGCACGATGAACCACATATTCTTCTGCGCGTCGATCATGTCGCCGAGACTCAGGGAGCCGACGAGCATGACCGGGGCGAGGATCGAGAGGCCCATCGCCAGTTCATAACTGATCATCTGCGCGGAGGAGCGCAGGCCGCCCATCATAGCGAACTTGTTCGCCGAAGCCCAGCCCGCTAGCACGATTCCGTAGACGGAGATCGAAGTCACTGCCAGAATGTACAACACGCCAACGTTGATGTCGGCGATGCCCAACGAGGTCGTGTGCCCGAAGAGCGTCACCGACTTTCCCAGCGGCACGACTGCCAGCACAATTAGCGCGGGGATCGTCGTAATCATCGGAGCCAGCATGAACACCACTTTATCTGCGTTGGTGGGGATGATGTCTTCCTTGAAGATCAGCTTGACAGCGTCCGCCGCTGGCTGAAGGAAGCCGCCCGGCCCGGCGCGGTTCGGCCCGATGCGTTGCTGGATCATGGCGATGAAGCGGCGTTCCAGCAGGGTGGTGTAAGCAAAGCCGGTGATCAGTCCCATCACGATAATAAACGACTTCACAGCCGCGTCGAGGATGAAGATCGCAAGATCACTCATGCGCCCAATTTCTCCAGTCTGGCAATCTTCGCAGGTGTGGCGTGAAGCGGTGCGCCCTGAAGCTGCAATTCGCGCGGGATGGCGGCGACGCCTTCCGGCACACGCGCATCGAGGTGCGTATTGGCTTCCAGCATACGCCCGTTCAGGGTGATGCTGACTGCGTCGCCCTGAACGAGGGATAGTTTGTCGGCATCCGCCGGGTTTAGGCGGACATACGGGACCGGAATGCGCTCGCCAAGGACAGGTGCACCCTGTGCAAAGAGAGGTTCGGCATCCACCAGGGCATCCACAGGAACCGCCAGAAAACCGCCGTCGAGTTTGTGTTTGGTGGGTTTGCCTACTTTGCCGGGGGCAGGCCGATCCGCTTCCTGCTCTGAGAAGGAAGGCCACTGTATGCCCAACCCGTGATGATTCTGGAAGGCCGTCCCACCATAGTACAGATCGTCGCCGCCGACATCGGGGAACTGCGGCTCGACTTGCGCCAACCCCTGGTAGGTAATTCCGGTGTAGATAGGAACTGCCTCCGCGATGTCGCGCAGAACGGATGCGGGGGACACTGCGGGTGAACCCATCCCCATCTTCTCGCCGATGCGCTGCGCGATCAACCAGTCCGGCAGACTGTCGCCGACTGGCTCAATAGCGGGGTAGAAACGCTGCACGCGGCGTTCGCCGCTGGTGAACGTTCCTTCGCGCTCGCCGATGCTCTGGATAGGGAGAACGATGTCCGCTAGCTTCGCGGTCTCGGTCTCGAATATATCGAGCACGATGACGGTGCTTTGGGTAGTACGCAGGGCGGCTTCTGCCACTGGGTCGTGAAAGACGGGGTCGGCCCCGGCGATCAGCAGGGTTTTCACACTGCCATCGCCCAGCGCCGCGAGGATACCCGCATAGTCCTTGCCCGGATGTTCGACGGGTACATAGCCGGGCGCATAGTCATGGCGGAAGCCCATATCGGAACTCCCCTGCCCATTGGCGGAAGGCCATACGATGATCAGGCCGTTGTTGGCGCGGCCTACGTGATCCGTGTTGATCAGCACATTGGCGGCGGCCTGCGCCAGATCGTGCGCGCCTGCTTCGTCCAGCCCTTCGCTGCCCGCGAAGATCACCACGTTCTCAGCCTGTGCCAGCGTGTTCACCGCGATCTGGATCGGGTCGGCTTCCTGCGAGGCCTTCTTCGCGGTCGATTTCTTGACCATCTGCGTACTGGCTCCGCTGGCTGCCAGCGCGTCAAGGGTGAAGGCTTCTTCGCCATAGGACACGCGGATTGAGGCATCGGTATATTTGTCGAGGTCGGTTCCGCGCCCGTTCAGCGTGATCAGGGTTGCGCCACGTTCGGCAGCAGCTTTGACGCGTAAGAACCAGATCGGCCCGCTTTCGTGTAGGTCGGTGGCTGCAACGAGGATCACATCGCCTGCGCCAAGCTCCTGAAGGTCGGTACCCACGCCAACACCCACCTGCGCTGTCAGTTCGCCACCGGCGACGGCGTGCGGGTAAGCACTCAGGTTGTTGCTGCCGCGTGCCCGTATGAGTTTCTGAATAGCGTAATAATCTTCATTGCTGAGGCGGCCACCTGCCAGTGCCGCGATCTCGTGTTTGGCGTTCGTGAGATGCATAGCAACCGCATCAAGGGCTTCTTCCCAGGTTACTTCGACCAGCTTGCCGTTCTTGTCTCGCTTTTTCGGAGACTTAATGCGTTCCTGGCGATCCATCATGTGATGGTGGGTGAAGCGGCCCTTATCGCAAATCCAGACCTCGTTGACGGCCTCGTTCTGGCGGGGCATGACGCGCTTGATGGTAGTGCGGCCTTCCGCCTCGCGGTCGGTGCGGGTATCGAAGGTCATGTTGCAGCCGACGGGGCAGTGCGAGCAAACCGTGGCGACCTGCGCCATCTCCCACGGGCGGGCATTGAAGCGGAAATCGGCGCTGGTTAATGCCCCGACCGGGCAAATATCGGTGGTGTTGCCAGAGAAGATGCTGTCGAAGCCCGGATCGGTGTTGGTGATAATGCGCGAGTGGCGGCCCCGAGCATCGAAGTCGAGGACGCGCTCGCCCGCGATCTTATCCTGAAAGCGGATGCAGCGGGCGCACTGAATGCAGCGTTCCTGGTCGAGGTAGATGATCTCGCCAAGCGGGATGTGCTTGCCGAGATGCATCTTCTCGTCCCAGTACATGCGGCTGGTTCCAGGGCCATGCCGCATGGTGAGATTCTGCAAGGGGCACTCGCCGCCTTTGTCGCAGATCGGGCAGTCCAGCGGATGGCTGGAGAGCAGGAATTCCAGAATCTCACGCCGCCCGTTTGTGACCACATCGGTCACGGTGCGGATCGCCATGCCATCGCTGACGCTCTGGGTGCAGGCCGTTTGCAGGGTGGGGAACCAAGCCAGTTCCATCTCCCCGGTATCCCGGTTGGGGCGCGGCGTTGCCAGTTCGACGAGGCACATGCGGCAGTTGCCATCATGGCCCAGCTTGGGGTGGTAGCAGAACACGGGAATATCGACGCCCGCGTACCGCTTGGCGGCATCGACGAGGTTCATCCCTTTCGGGACTTCGTATTCGGTATCGTCAATAATCAGCTTTACAAGATCAGCCATGGTGGTTTCCAGACTCATGACGATGAATGGTTAGATGTTCGAGCAGGTCATCCTGCGAGGCAGGGAGGTCGGTTATGCCTGGCTGCGGCGATGGGATCGGGCTGAGGGCCAGATCGTAGTCAGCGCGGAAGTGCTTGATGGTCGCCACCACCGGGTTGACGGCAAAGTCACCTAGCGCACAGATGCATTTACCTTTCATCTGGCTGGCGACGCTATCCATGCGGATGATGTCCTTTTCATCGAGCAGACCGTCTTCGGCGCGTTCGTACAGACGGCTCAACCAGTAGGTTCCTTCGCGACAGGGCGTACACTGCCCACAGGATTCGTGCGCGAAGAAGTGGATCATCTTGCTGGCGGCCCACACCATATCGACTGACTCATCAAGGATGATCACCGAGGCCGAGCCAACGGCAGAATTCCACGGCTTGAGGCTGTCGTAGGTGATGGGTGTATCGAGCAGTTCGTCGGTGGCGGGAAGGATCGCGCCGCTGGCCCCGGCTGGAAGAATGGCCTTCACGGGCAGCCCGCTAGGTACGCCTCCCGCCGCTTCAATAATATGGCGGAAGGTCGTCTCGCCGCCGAAGGGAAATTCATAGTTGCCGGGGTTCGCCACATGCCCGCTGACGGAGAATACTTTGGTTCCGGCGCTGTCCGATGTGCCAAACTTACGATATTCTTCGACGCCCTTATAGAGGATGAAAGGTACGTTCGCCAGAGTCTCGACATTGTTGATCACCGTCGGTTTGTTGTACAGGCCGACCAGCGCCGGGAAGGGGGGGCGGATGCGCGGGTTGCCGCGCTTGCCTTCCAGCGATTCGAGGAGGGCGGTTTCTTCGCCGCAGATGTAGGCCCCTGCGCCGAGGTGAGTATAGACTTCACAATCCCATTTCGATTTGAGGATGTTCGTGCCAATAAAGCCCTTCTTGCGCGCATCCTCGATCACCTGATCGAAGGCATGGGCTACGTCCCAGAACTCGCCGCGAAAGTAGACATAGATGGCTGTGGCCTGCACCGCGTAGGCCGCGATCAGCGCACCCTCCAACGTCTGGTGCGGGTTGTTCTCCAGAATCTGGCGGTCTTTGAATGTGCCTGGCTCAGACTCATCGGCGTTAACGGCAATGTACTTCACACCGGGGTCTTTGGGGATGAAACTCCACTTGACTCCGGTGGGGAACCCTGCCCCGCCGCGCCCGCGCAGCCCCGAATCCTTGACCATCTGGATCACGTCTGCCGGGGCCATCTTGAGAGCCTTCTTGAGTCCCTCGTACCCGCCATGTTCCATGTAGACTTTGAGGTCTTTGATGTTGGGAATCTCAAGGTCTCTAAGAATGATATGTGTCACTCATGCACTCCTCTGCACAGCGTTTACCTAGCTATCCGGGCTGCTGCGCTTGCTCACGTAATGCATACCGGGCCATTCGTCGTATCCGGCAGATTGAAACACCGCCAGCGATGGGTCGTTTCCCGGTTCGATCAGCGCGGCGATCACGTCGATGCCGTGCGCGTGGAGAATTTCCTCCGCCGCTGCGATCAGTTCCAGCGCCACACCCTGCTGCTGGAACTCCGGGTGAACAGCTAGACGGTTGATCCAGCCCTTGCGCCCGTCGTGTGTTGCCAGCACCGCGCCTATCAGCCTGCCGTCCTCGGTCTTCACGCCAATGGGGAGCTGGGTTCCCCCGTCGTTCTGCGCTGCGAATGCCTCTCGCGAGTCGCGCCCAGCAAGGCTGTAATGCAAACCTGACGCATCCCACAGCCCGATCAGTAGATCGTAGTCATCAACTGTTATAGGGTTTGGAGGCTTCAGACTCACGGCGCAGGTCTTCAATCAGTTTGTTGACTTTGTCAAAGTCAAGATTCTCATAATAGTGGAAGTTGACCTGCATCATCGGCGCGCGGTCACAGGCGGCGAGGCACATCACGTTCTCCACCGTGAACAGCCCGTCCCCGGTTGTCTGGCCCGGCTCCACGTCCAGATGATCGCATACATGCTGGCTGACCTCCCCCGCCCCGCGCAGCGCACAGGGGAGGTCGGTGCAGATTTGCAGCAGATAGCGGCCTTTTGGCTGATCGTAGTACATCGTGTAGAAGCCTACGACGCCGCGAACGTGCGTCACGTCTGACCCGATGATCTCCGCGATCTCTTCCATCGCTTCCGGCGTGATATAGCCGTACTCTTCCTGTGCGATGTACAGCAGCGGCATCACCGCAGACCGCTTATCCGGG
>JAHEME010000116.1 GCA_024643825.1 Chloroflexota bacterium
GGCGGGCGCAGAAATTCTGGAAACCAACACCTTCGGCGCAAATCGGTACAAGCTGGCGGAGCATGGACTTCAGGAGCAGGTGGCGGAGATCAACCGGGCCGGGCTTGCACTGGCGAGTCATGTCCGGGATGTGTCAACCAATCCGGCGGTGTATGTCGCGGGATCGGTTGGCCCGCTGGGGGTGCGATTGGCCCCCTTCGGGCGGGTTTCGCTGCATGATGCCTACGAAGCGTTCTGTGAGCAGATCGAAGCGTTGTGCGGCGCGGACGTGTTGAGTCTGGAGACGTTCTCCGATCTGTTTGAACTGCGAGAAGCCGTCCGCGCTGCGCAGGATACGTGCCCGGATACGCCGATCATGGCGGAGGTTACGTTCACGCGGGATGATCGTACCCTGCTGGGGGATGCGCCCACGCAGGTCGCGCAGGCGTTACGAGACCTGAACGTGGCGGTGATCGGGGTGAACTGCTCGAATGGCCCGGCGCAGATCGGGCGCATCATCAAGGCGATGCAGGCGGCAGCCCCGGATGCGATATTCGCGGCGGTTCCCAACGCAGGGTGGCCGGAATATGTGGGCGGTCGGGTGATGTACCCGGCAGGGGCGGGCTACTTCGCAGAGTATGCCCTAACAATGCGCGCTCAGGGCGTATCGGTGATCGGCGGCTGCTGTGGGACGACCCCGGAACACATCGCAGCGATGCGGGCGGCACTGGACGATCCGCAGCGACGTTCTACGAGCATTTTGAGTGTGGATGACGAAGTGGAAGTGATAGACGAGGAAGGTGAATCGCACGCGCCGAGCCGCCTCGCCCAAAAGTTGGCACACAAAGAGTTCCTAATTTCGGTGGAGGTTTCCCCGCCGAGGGGGATCGCCACTGAAAAAGTGCTCCGGGCGGCGGAACTGCTGCGCGGGGCGGGGGTCGATGTATTGAACGTGGCGGATACGCCGATGGCGCGGATGCGGATGAGTCCGTGGGCGGTCAGCTATCTGCTTCAGGATCGGACAGGGATGGAGACGGTGCTGCACTTCCCCACACGGGGGCGCAACCTGCTGCGGATTCAGGGCGATCTGCTGGCGGCGCATGCGCTGGGGGTGCGCCACCTGTTCGTGGTGATGGGCGACCCAACTCACATCGGCGATTACCCGGAAGCCGCCGACAACTATGACATCGTTCCTTCCGGGCTGGTGAAGCTGATCAAGCAGAACCTCAACGAAGGGCAGGACTCGGCAGGGAATCGGCTCGGTCAGCCGACGAACTTTGTGGTGTCATGCGCGGTGAATCTTCAGGCCCCTGACCTGGATCGAGAGATCAAGGTAGCGCATCGCAAAATAGAGAACGGGGCGGATTACCTGATCAGCCAGCCGATCTTCGAGGAAACCACCTACGAACGGTTTGCGGAACGCTACGAGGCGCTGCACGGGCAGTTGACCACGCCGATTATGGCGGGGATCATGCCGCTGTACAGCGCGCGTCACGCCGCCTTTCTGCACAATGAAGTGCCCGGTGTAGTGATCCCGGATGCGATCCTGCATCGCATTGAGGCCGCCGGGGAGGATGCTCCCGCCGAAGGGGTACGCATCGCGCAGGAGATGGCGAATGATCTCAGGCAAATCGCCGCCGGTATTTACCTAATGCCCCAGTTTGGGCGCTATGATCTGGTGGCAGAAATTGCTGAAGCGGCGCGCGCTGCCGTCACTTGATTGGAGCGCCTCATGCCTAACGGTGGAGAATCGGAGTATTTTCATGGACATCAGAGAACTTTCCGAACGAGTAGACCAACTCAGCAATCGTGTCAGCCAATTGGAGCACGCCCTGGCAGCGATGCACGATCAGGCAGCAATCCCCGCCGGATTCCCGGATGATCCTCCCAGCAGCGAGTACCCCGATGTGATGGAAGCTCTCCAACGGGGCAACAAAATCGAGGCTATCAAACGGTATCGGGAACACAGAAATGTGGGATTGGCAGAAGCAAAACGAGCAGTAGAACAGATGGAAAAACCCTGGCGTTAGTGCCACCACGCTTACATTTCAGGAAGGGGAACCGCTAGGCACAGCTCCCCTTTTGAGTCCGGGTCAGGAAACGAGATCGAAAGAGGGGGCCTGCGTGTGCCACGTGGTCGTCTGCTCGTAGGCGTGGGCGGCATGCAGAATACGATCTTCGCCAAAGGCAGGGCCGATGAACTGTAGGCCAATCGGCAAGCCCTTGCCATCAAAGCCACAGGGCACGGAAATCCCGCAGATGCCCGCGAGGTTCACCGCCAGGGTGAACACATCGGAGAGATACATCTGAAGCGGGTCGTCCACGCGCTCGCCAATCTTGAATGCCGTCGTCGGGGAGACTGGCCCGGCGATCACGTCAACTTCCTCAAAGGCCCGATCAAAATCCTGCTTGATCAGAGTGCGGACTTTCTGCGCCTTGAGATAGTAGGCATCGAAGTAGCCTGCTGAGAGGGCATAGGTTCCCAGCATGATGCGGCGTTTCACTTCGGGGCCGAAGCCTGCACCCTTCGTCTGGCGGTAGGTCTCCCACATTTCGTCACCTTCGATACGAGGGCCGTAACGCACCCCGTCAAAGCGAGCCAGGTTCGCCGAGGCTTCTGCCGGGGCGACGAGATAGTATACGGGCAGTGCCGAGTCGGTGTGGGGGAGGCTGACGGGCTTCACTTCCGCACCCATTTCACCCAGTTTGTCAATTGCTTCCCGAATCGTTCGCTCGACATCCGGTTCAATGCCTTCGATGAAATATTCATCAGGGACACCGATTCTCAGACCTTTGATGTCCTCAGTGAGATCCGCTGTGAAGTCCACAACAGGCAGGCTCATCGAGGTGGAGTCGCGCTCATCGTGACCGACCATCGTATTGAGCAGCAGGGCAGCATCGGCGACGCTGCGGGTGAAGGGGCCGATCTGATCGAGCGACGATCCGAAGGCTACCAGACCATAGCGGGAAACGCGCCCATAGCTGGGCTTGATCCCCACCACGCCGGAGAGTGAGGCTGGCTGACGGATGCTGCCGCCCGTATCCGTGCCCAGCGCGCCTAATGCCATACGCGCCGCCACCGCCGCCGAACTCCCGCCGCTGGAACCGCCAGGAACGCGCTCGGTATCCCACGGGTTGCGGGTGATCTGGTAGGCGGAGTTCTCGGTGGAAGAACCCATCGCAAACTCATCCATGTTGGTTTTGCCGAGCATCACGGCCCCATGCTGCGCCAAACGTTCAATGGCAGTCGCCGAATAGGGTGGACGGTAGCCTTTGAGGATACGCGAGCCGCAGGTGGTTTCGACACCCTCGGTGCAGAGAACATCCTTGTAGGCAAGGGGAATACCGAGCAGGGGATGGTCTTCCCCGCTGGCGCGGCGTGCATCAGCGGCGCGGGCGGCTTCGAGGGCCTCATCGGTGGTAACAGTCAGATAGGCACGAATCGTGCCGTCAACTTCGGCAATGCGATCTAAGTGCGCCTGAGTCAGATCGACGCTGGAAACCTCGCCCGATTTGAGCAGCCCAGCGGCTTCGTGAATGGTCAGTTCGGTGAGTTCAGCCATCGCTAATCCTCCAACACCACGTCAACGCGGAACATGCCATCTTCCTTCGACTCCGTGTTTGCGAGAAGCTGTTCTCGTGGGAGGCCGGGGCGGACAACATCCTGCCGCATGACAGTCGTCACAGGCAGCACCGAGGCTGTCGGAGGGATGTCGCTGGTATCAAGGCTTTGCAGACGTTCGGCATAGTCCAGAATGGCAGAAAGCTGCCCACGAAAGCGTTCCTTCTCCTCGTCGGTGAGGGCGAGTTTGGCAAGCTCGGCGATGTATTCGACTTCTTCTTTGCTGAGGGCCGTCATAATGTTCCCTATCGTGCGGAAAAGTTCGGCAAGATTATAGCACGCCGCCCAATCAGGGAGCGTTCAACGCGGCCTGCACCGCCTTGAACGCATCAATGTTGCCATAACCGTACACATTATTCTCTGTTCCGGTATCCGCGCCGCACAGATCGGGCGCGCTGCGGTAGCCTGCGGTTTCTTCGATGATCTGTTTAGTCAGATCGATATTCCCGATCAAATCGGGGTTAGCCGACCACATCAGCGCCACGACCCCGGCTACATGCGGCCCAGCCATCGAAGTCCCATCAAGACTGGCATAACCGCCGCCGGGAACACTGGATTGGATGCTCTCTCCCGGCGCGGTGACATCCGGCTTGATGCGCCCGCTGCCATCGCCCAGCACGGGGCCGCGACTGCTGAAGTCGGCGATGTCCCCCGTCGTCGGGTCGGACGCGCCCACCGCCAGCCCATCTTCCGCGTTGGCGGGTGCCCAGATCGTATCGCAGGTAGGGCCGTCGTTGCCTGCGCTGACCACGAACATCTGCCCGGCGTTGCTCAGATTCTCGACGGCGATGCTCAGGGTGATCGCGTCGCAACCTTCCTGCGGCGGGCATCCCCAAGAATTGTTGGTCACCTGCGCCCCGCGTGCGGGATCGCCCTCGGTGAAGGGATCGCCGCCCTGCGGGAACGGGGCAAAGAGAAATTGCATACAGTCGAGGTAGTAGCCGGGGTTGCCCAGATTGCGGGCCAGGTTGCGGCAGGCGATCCACTTCGCACCCGGCGCAACGCCGATGCCGTCACTGCCGAGAATCGTGCCCGTCGTGTGCGTCCCATGACCGCCCGTGTCGGTTGGCTCGGATGTCCCTTCCCAGGGATCGAACCAGGTGTAATCGTGGTTCCCCGTGCTCCCCAGATATTGACTGCGTACCGCCGGGTGATGCCAGTCTACGCCACTATCAGCAATGCCTACAACGATACCCGTGCCTGTATCCTGGAGATCTGTCCATACTTTTTCCGCGTCAATGGCATCGACCCCTGCCGCCAGAGAACGTGGCATATAGGATTGATCGGGCGGGATGGTGATTCCTTCCGCGTTGGCGGGCAAAGGTCGGGCATGAGGGCTGTTGAGAATACGGGCCACGTCGGGCCGCGCGGCGATCTGGGCACGAAGCAGGGGATTACCCTCGACTTCGATTCCGTTCACCAGATAATAGGGGGTGTAGTCCATGCCCTGCTGATCGAGGAAAGTACGCAGGTAGGCCTGCGTCGAGGCGGCGTGATCGGTGAGCATCTCATACACCGCTGCCGCACGCGCCTTCGGCTCTGCAATGTCACGCGCAGCACTGGTATCCAGTTGATCGGCCATCACCACGAAGAAGGTATCGGCCTGCACACCCGTACGGCCTAACCCCACATACATCCCGGCGAAGGCGACCACCGCCAGCACGCCGGGGATCAGAGTAAACGCGCCTCTCCCGGAGAGGCGGCGCAGTAACGGCTGCACCGCCAGCAGAACGATAGCAAGCAGCGAGGTGATCCCCAGCCCCGCCAGCATCGCAGGCCCCCATGCCAGTAGAATCTCGTCAGGCATCCAGTCGCCTTCGAGTCCGCTGGTCATGGCAAACGGAACCAGCAACGCCGCCGTGAAGAATCCAAACGCCGCCCACCATCCGCTGCGAGGATTCGCGTGCTCGGCAAGGACGAAAATCACCCCCGCGATCCACCCTGATGCAACCAGCGCGAGCGCGAGCATCAAATCCTGAAAGTAAAATCCGCGCGTGGCGAACAGGGCAGGCTCGACCGCCATCAGGAGGAACCCGGCGATCAACGTTGACCAGAACGGTCGCTGCGTGGGATGCTCCGGGTGGTAGGTGAAGATCAGCGTGAGGACGACGGTGAGTAGGATGCCGTTTGCGACCGCTTCGAGCAGCGCCAGCGGAAGCTCGGAAACGCGCCCCAGCGCCCCGACAGCCGCCCAACTCACCGAAACCAGAATACCCAGCGAAATCCCGGTGATGAGGCTCCAACGCGGTCTGGCAGCGAAGAACATG
The DNA here is from genome assembly GCA_024643825.1 of Chloroflexota bacterium. Taxonomy (GTDB): domain Bacteria; phylum Chloroflexota; class Anaerolineae; order Aggregatilineales; family UBA3940; genus JAHEME01. Next base: position 5,869 of record JAHEME010000116.1, read on the forward strand.
CGGCGCGCGCTGATCATCACCGCGAGGGCGTAGATCAGCACCACCAGCGGCGGGATGGCATCCGGGATACCGGGCCAGCGCAGCCTGCGGTCTATGACCAGCATGCCCCCGGCGATCAGCGCGTGGCCGCCTGCCACCGCCAGCGCCAACGCGATTCCACGCCACAGCCTGAAGCGCGGACTCCGCAGAAACACAGCAATCAGGCCGAAGGGGATCAGCAGCCCCAACCCGTAGATCAGAGAACGGGCAATATCTCCGGCCAGGGTGGAGCCGAAAATCAGGCTGGTGAAAGAAGGTTCGAGTGTGATCAGCCACGCCGCGCCTGCAACGCCCACTACTGACATAATCAGGACAAGCAGCACCGCAGTCAGGCAGCCATAGACCTCCGGTGGCAGCGAATCCGATGGCAGAGGGGTAAGCGATTCTTGTTCCAAAAAAGTCTCCTGATCAGCGGAGGGCGAGGTCGATGGCTTCATCCAGAGACCGAACGGCGATGTGTTCGATCCCGTCCGGCAGCGAATCAGCATTACGGCGCACCGATCTGGGAATCAGCACCCGCTTGAAGCCCAACTTCCCGGCCTCGTTGAGCCGAGCCGGTAGTTGGCCTACTGTACGCAGTTCTCCGCTGAGGCCGATCTCGCCGATGAAGGCCATATCCGCTGGCAGGGGGCGATCTTTGATGCTCGATGCGAGGGCCAGCGCAATCGCAAGGTCGGCGGCTGGTTCGTCGATCCGCAGGCCGCCGATCACATTGAGGAAAATATCCTGCTCCGAGAGCCGGATGCCCACCCGCCGGGTGAGCACCGCTGTGATCAACAGCAGGCGGTTGAAGTCGATGCCGTTGGCGGTGCGACGGGGATTGGCAAAACTGGTCATGGTCGCCAATGCCTGAACTTCCGCCAGCAGGGGGCGCGTCCCTTCCATTGTCACCGCAATGGCGGACCCTGCGGCATTGACCATGCGCTCCGCGAGAAATGCCTCGGATGGGTTGGCGACTTCCGCCATCCCCGCTCCCTGCATTTCGAACACGCCGACTTCGGAAGTCGCGCCAAAGCGATTCTTGACGCTTCGCAGCAGGCGAAAGGTCTGGAACGCGTCGCCTTCGAGGTACAGGACGGTATCGACAATGTGCTCTAATACGCGCGGCCCGGCGATGCTGCCTTCCTTGGTTACATGGCCGACCAGGAACACGGCGATGCCACTCTCTTTGGCGAGGTGCTGAAAGATCGATGCCGCCTGTTTGACCTGCCCAACATTGCCGGGCAGGGATTCGAGGTTGTCGCTGTAGGTGGTCTGGATCGAATCGACCACCAGCACGCGCGGCTGCACGGAACTGACGTGGCTCAGGATCACATCAATGTTGGTTTCCGTGACGAGGAAAAGATTGTCGGTTGTGATTCCCAGCCGTTCGGCGCGCATCTTGATCTGCCGCGCGGATTCCTCACCAGAGACGTACAGCGCGGGGCCAGCGTATTCGGCCATCAGGGCGGTGACTTGCAGCAGCAGGGTGGACTTGCCGATCCCCGGTTCGCCGCCGATCAGGATAATGCTACCGGGAACTACCCCGCCACCCAACACCCGCGAGAATTCTTCCATTGGCAGGGGCAGGCGTTCCCACGGGTCGCCCTCGATCTCCGCCAACCGCTGCGGCTCGGATCGCTGCCCGACCATGCGCTGCACCGCCGAGGGAACCGGGTCTCCGGCGACGATCTCTTCCACGAACGTATTCCACCCTCCGCAGTTCGGGCAGCGGCCCATTTCTCGCGGGGAATTACGCCCACATTCCTGGCATACAAAGATGGTGCGGGTTTTTGCCATCACATCCTCAACTGCTATACTGGGCTGCGGGTAGCTGTGCAGAATAGCGTGGTTGCGGAGATTGTTACGAATTTCGCGCCAAAACACCCGAAAAGCGGCTCAAGACCTGCTGCCCACACTGTCGGTTTGTACTTGGAACGATCAGTCTT
>JAHEME010000772.1 GCA_024643825.1 Chloroflexota bacterium
TATGACGAATCTCCCGCCGAACTCAAGCGCATCCTGCGGGTGCGCGGTGCCGGTCACAACGATCTGCTGTTCGCCGCCTTTGACCGCTACTTCGAGGCAGTCGCTGATTTCATCCGCGATGTCGGTTAATTGCGCGCTGCCTGTGGTATACTCGCGCCCACGATGACCCATACTAACAACAATCACCAACCTTTAGTCGAGCGTGTCGCTATCGTCACCGGCGGCGGGCACGGAGCCGGAGAAGCTATCGCCTATGTGCTGGCCTCTGCCGGAGCGTGCGTGTGTGTTAATGATCTCAATCCTGACCGAGCTGGACGAGTAGCAACTGCCATCCTCGACAGCGGTGGGGAAGCCTTCGCCTTTCAGGGCGATGTCTCCAATAAGTTTCAGATGGCGGCCATGATCGAGACCACGCGCGACCGATACAACGGCCTGCACATCTTCGCCCATCACGCGCACATCAGCCCCACCGAATCGTTTCTGACGATGGATGAATGGGAAGTGCGCCGCACCATCGAAGTCAACCTGGTGGGCAGCTTCCTGTGTATGCAGCTTGCCGCCCGTGTGATGGCTGATGAAGGCGGCGGCTTGATCGCCGTGCCCCTGCGCTCCCTCGAATCGCTGGGAAGCGGGCAGTCGGCCCTCGCTGCGACTCAGGTGGGCATCATCGGCTTGCTGGGCGTGCTGGAGATGGAGTTGGAGCAAACAGGCGTGCGCCTTGAATCGCTCTCCCTCGGTGACCCGGACGAGACCGCAGATCAACTGCTATCGCTGTGCCTCGAACCCCGCTAATCTGAGGGTGTTCCTTCCCTAAATCTACAGGACAACCCCACTTGCGTTCTTTGCCTATCTGGTGAATCCTTAAGGTAGCATCGGGGACACGAGAAGAGGATTGCCCCCATGACCATCACCGTCGAAATTGATAATCGGGTGCGGCTGCTTTCCGCGCTTCTCTCTCTGACCACCTGGCCGGAGCAGGAACAGGGCTTGAAGCCACACGGTATCCACGCCCATGCGAAGAGCACCCGCCAATACCTCGCCGAGGCTGAGTATCACCCTGCCGTGATCGGGATGCAGGAAGCCCTCGAAAGCGGGGAGAGTCTCTCCGATATTTTCCACTACTCGTGCGCGTTGAATTGGCCCGGCCTGCGTTTACGTGGCAAGGATGCACCGGAGTGGGCATCCTCGGATTGGCCTGCTCATATCCGTGACTTCGCGCATAGCATGCGCATTGACGAACTATGGCATCGAGATCGGGCTGCATGGTCAAATGCGGTAGAAGAATCCGAGCGGGCACTCGAACCCGGCGATCCGTTAGGCCTGCTTTCTCGCTTCTTCGGGCCGCTGGACGCACAACTCGTGTTCATGCCCACCCTGTGCTACCCCACCAGTGAGACCCTGGGCTTCCGCGATGGAAAACGGCTCGTCGCCATCTGCCCTCCCCCGATTGCCTGGGGAACGAATCCCCCCTGGCCCTATGACGATAATCCCGGCGACACCCCGCGCGATGCGATCTCCACATACACGCGCATGTTGCTTCGCGAGCTGCTTGCCGCCTACCCGGACGAGACAGAGGCAGCGCGTAAGACTCCGCTGCCCGTGCCAAACACCTTCCGCGCACGCCACCCAGATTGGATTGATCAGTTCCAACATCTCTTTGTGAGTGGAGTCACCGTGCTCTATTTGCAGGAGACGTTCGGTAGCGTTGAATCCGATGCCTACCTGCTCATGACCAACAAGACGCACGGCTCTGAGGTCGTTAGCAGCGTCGCTGAAATCCTGACGAAATACCTCGACTCGCAGGCACAGGGGAAGTACACCACGTTCATCGAGTATTTGCCCGCGTTCCTCAAGTCGCTGCGCGTTACCGAAAAGCTCAAGTGGATCTAGCCTGATCCCGTTTACCTTTCGCCCATCATCAAACGTAGACCGCGCCTGAATCAAAACAGGCCACCCATCCAAGCGACCTGTTTTGATTCAGGATGGATTACCGCTTGGCAGCCTACTGCTTCGCGGCCTGTACCCGGCTCACAGAGTTGGTAAGCTCCTCGTCGTATTCTTCGTCTTCGTCTACCTCGCGCTCCACGAACTGTCGCCAGTAGATGGCTCGCTGGCCCATCGCTGCCACCAGAGCAATTGCCGCCATTGCGCTCACACCCAGG
>JAHEME010000773.1 GCA_024643825.1 Chloroflexota bacterium
GTCCCTCGATAACCCCGGCGGGGGAAAGGACGAAGTCGATGCTGTCGTTGCCCACATCGGGTACTGTAATCGCCGTTGCGTTTTCGCCGTTCGTGCCCCGCTGATTGTAAAACTCAACAGCATAGCCTGACTGCTGTATCTGGGCACGGTAAGTTCCCGGTGCCAGCGCGATCTGGTAATAGCCACTTCCGTCAGTATGTCCACTGCCCATCCATTGATTCGTGTCGTAGTCCGAAAAACCCACATCAACATTGTCAAGCGGGCCGGATCCGTCGGTGACCATGCCGCTGACGATCAAGCCCTCCGCTAGTGTGAAGTTGGCGTCGGATTTGGTATACAGGGGTTCGGTTTCCAGCCGAATGGCGGTAGCGTCATTCTGATTGCTTGCGCCGTTGTACCACTGTTGTAAGTAGATGTTTGGCCCGCCGCACTCATAGGTTTCTCCTCCTGCGCGGACGGCAATATCCTCGTTGATCGGGATACCGGTCATTTCATAGTAACCCGATCCGTCAGTACAGAAACCAAGCCAGATGTCATCTGGCGCGACATGGATGCCGCCGAGGGGATTCAGACTCTCGTCTGTCACGAAGCCGCTGATCGTGCCGCCGAGATCGAGAGTGAAATCAACGTCAATGATATCAGCGCCAGCGATCGTGACTACTTCAGCCAGATTCCCATCACGGACGCCTTCCTGTGTTGAGTGATAAAACTCAAAAGCAAAACCATCAGCTTCAGCCCGAATACGATAACTGCCATCGATCAGGGTGATGCTGTAGGAGCCATCCAGATTGCTGCTTGTGCCGCCCATCCACTGGCCGGTGCTTGCGTCCTCGAAGCCGATCCAGGCATCGCCAACCGCCGTAGAACCGGTATCATCATAAACATGGCCGGAGATGCTGTTGCCTGTGGGCATGTTTATGAGTACGTTCTCGACCTGTCCGGCGCTGGTCAGCGTGACTGGCGTCGAACTGGCCGGAGCGAATCCCGGCGTGCCCGAACACCAGGGCTGATTGCCTGCTTCGGCCCTGAGCACAATCTCCTGGCCCAGTGGGAAGCCGCTTACCTCAAAGGCTCCGGTGGCATCTGTACACCTGCTTGCCCACATATCGATATTGTCGGGGAAAACTCGCATCCCCTCTAGCGGGTTGCCAAGTTCATCCTGAACGAAGCCTTGGATCGAACCTCCGGGATCGAGTGTGAAGGTAATGCTGGAATTTCCTGCGTCGGGGACAGTAATCTGAGTGGCATTATTGCCGCTCAGCCCGGCTTCGTTATAGAACTCCTGGGCATAACCCGGCTTTTGCGCCTGGGCGATATAAGTGCCAGGGTCAAGATTCAGTATTTCGTAATAGCCGCTGGCGTCGGTCTGTGTTCCCCAGTCACCAGGGCCACTCAAGAGATTGATGTTGACATCGACCCCTTCAATACCGGTTGTAGTTCCTTGCTCGTAGACATAGCCAGAGATGCTTTCTGTCCCGGCTAGAGCAGGTGCTGTGATAAAAGAGAATAGGACAATAATGACGAGGAAACACGCAGCCCGGATGAGTGAAGGGCGCGAGTTCGATGACGTATGCATCGAAGAACTCCTTTCATATGAGCCTTGAAGCTGCCAAATGACAAACGGAGTTGAGAAGCTGCGAGATTGAAGAGGGAATAATGAGAGGATGATGGGGCATGATAAAGCAGCCCAGGTGCAACAACTGGTCAAATCATAGGCGGTCCTCCTTGCAAACTCCCAACGCGTTCTGCCGCAGGGATCGCCCGAAGTGCTTCGGGCAATAGACAACAATAGCCGGATATTCCCGGCTACATCTTATTCTATCGGCCTAAGAGATAGATGGTCAAGGAGAGAATCTCATATCTGTATCATGACATTTCGCCTACTCCAGCCCATTCGTTTCAGGTGCGTTGAAATTGGGCTAAGAGTAGGCGATCAGGCTAGACTTCATTCGTTTCGATGATTGTTAAATCGAGATTTTGAGGCTAAATTTATATCCGTGATGGATTGATCAAATGATCAATAGACAAATTTCCCCACCTGTTGTATACTCTTATACGAACATACGTTCCACTCGTGAGACATCCGTAGGGGCATGGCGTGCCATGCCCATGCACCTCAACCATCGAGGCCTCTTCCAGCGCAAACGCTTGTCTCCCTT
>JAHEME010000774.1 GCA_024643825.1 Chloroflexota bacterium
GTCGTCGTGCGCGCACAGGCCGGAGATCGGGCAGCGGTAGGCGAGTTGTACAGCACCTATCACGATGAGGTCTTTCGCTACCTGTACTACCAGGTAGGGGATCATCATACAGCGGAAGACCTGGCCGCTGAAGTATTCGAGCGGATGATCAAGGCCCTGCCTCGCTACGAAGAGCAGGGAGTACGGTTCCAGGCATGGCTGTTTCGGATCGCGCGCAATGCGGCGGTGGATCATTTTCGTAAGACGAACATGCGTAAGCTAATCACCTTCGATGAATCATGGCATGCGTCCGAGGCCAGCCCGGAGGCCAGCACCGAACAGCTATTGACCAGTGACAGGCTGGTAGAGGCGCTGCAAAAGCTGCGCAAGAATCAGCGGGAAGTGATCATTCTGCGCTTTATTGTCGAGATGCCCATCGCGGAAGTGGGCCGCGTGATGGGCAAACCAGAGAACGCGATCAAAGGGCTGCAACGACGGGCGTTGATCGCGCTGCGTGATTTGCTGGTGGATTGGAATGGTTCTTATGACGAAGCTGGATAAACGGCTTCAACAAGCCCTCGAACAACTGGAAGCTGGCTCCTCACTCAATGAGGTGATGGCGGAGCTTACCCCGCGCGAAGCCTCGGAACTGGGCAGCCTGATCCATCTGGCGGCGGCGATGCGCGAGGTTCCACACCCCGCGCCCGCCTCGTCGCGGATGCCCTCCCGGATGGAAGAACTGGTGCGCGATCTGCGTGCGTCGCGGCACAGCGACCGCAGCGAACCGCGCGGATGGGCGGGGCAGGTTTCGGTGCTGGCGTTTGGTCTGATCATGGTAGTGATCTTTGTGGGAGCGTTGACCATCCCGCAGGTGTTCACACCTGTAGGCAGCTACGGCAAAAGCCCTGACACGTCAACCCCCACCGTGGTAACTCAGGAGCCAACTGCGACCGTTCAGCAGCCGCTGATCACGCTCACGCCTACACCGACCAGCGCACCCTCGTTATTTGCGATCACGGGGGACGGCCCGGTGATCCGGCATGGGCGCGGCAGCGAATGGGATGCACGCTTCACCGACCCCGGCGCGGTGATCTATCACGACGGGATGTTCCACATGTTCCGCAACGGATCGCTGGATTCACCGGGCAAGGTAGCCGTTACCCATATGACTTCCCCGGACGGGCTGACATGGTTCCAGCCGACCAGCGGGCCAGTATTCACGGATGAAGGCATCGATTACGTCGGGTTTTCGCTGCGCGTCAACAGCGTAGTGGTGATGGCAGATGACACGTGGGCGCTGTATTTCAGCGCCAGCGCCGGGGATACGTATACCTTTAGCCGTTCGGTGATCGGGCGGGCAACGGCCCCATCGCCAGAAGGCCCGTGGATGGCAGATGCCGAACCCGTCCTGCTACCTGGTGCGAAAGGTGCATGGGACGGGTTCGGCGTTACGTCTCCCAGTGTGGTGACGGTCGGTGACGAAACCTGGATGTACTACGAAGGCTATGGCGCACCGGGAACCCATGCTATCGGGCTGGCGACCTCCCCGGATGGGATCACATGGACGAAGTACGATGTGCTGCGTACGTATGTCACGGCGCTGGCGGAAAGCGACCCGGTCTTTGAGAACGGCCTCACCGGGGAGTGGGACGATCTGCTGGTAGGCGCGCCGTATGTAATCCAGAATGAAGATGGCTTCGTGATGGTGTATCGCAGCCAGAAAGACTATCTGGGTAATGGGACGGCACTGGGAGTGGCCTCATCCAGTGATGGCATTACATGGGTACGCAGCAATCACAACCCGATGTTCACCCCGGCGCTGATCCCCGGCGGGCGCGATATGTATGACGCGGCGCTGGTCTACCATCAGGGGATCACGCTGGCGTATCTGGAAGCCTCCAGCGGAATCGGAAGCGCTACCAATATCTGGCTGGCAACCTATCTGGGATCGCTGTCCCCATGACCTGATTTCCTGTGCGGCCCACCGAACCTCGACGGTGAGGACCGCGGTGTGTTCCGAACGTGGGCGCAGGGGGCGAGTCGGCGCGCTGCCTGTGCCCACGCCGGACTTTCGCAAGAGCAGTTGCTTCTCATTTCAACCCAAAGGAGAAGAGATGAAGACAACCCCATCGAACCGATGGCAGGCAGGGATCGGTTTGTCCCTGCTCGCCGCGCTGAT
>JAHEME010000775.1 GCA_024643825.1 Chloroflexota bacterium
AACCGCCCCGAAACACGCGTTGTTCCCCACTGGTCGGTCCCTGCGGGTTCAATTGCGGCCCGCTCCGATAGCTCCCATACCATTCGTTGACCCACTCCCACACATTTCCGCTCAGATCCAAAATGCCTGCCCATGAAGCACCCTCGGCGAAGCTCCCAACTGGTGCGATGACATCGAAACCATCGCATCCTGCTCCACCTGGCACAACATACGAGTCAATCGTCGTTTCGTCATCAAAGTTTCCTTTACCGCAATCAAACTCATTCCCCCACGGATAGACCAGCCCATCCGGGCCGCGTGCCACGTATTCCCGCTCAGCTTCGGTTGGTAAACGTGCGCCACGCGCCTCGCAGTGTGCCAGCGAGTCTGTCCAGTTGATGCACACACGTGGCTGGTTATCATCCGATGAATAGGTCAGGCAATCTGCCGCTGCCTCTCCTACCTGTCCATTGGTTACCTCGTACGCGTCCATCCAGAACGGCTCTTCAAAGCAGACTTCATGCACGGGGCGGTTGGCAGCAAAATCCTCGCTCCCCATCATGAAGCACCCTGCCGGAACCAGCGCCATCGGAACACCGTTTTTCTGCTCAATCACTGGCTCCCAATCTGCGTTGGTTGTTACCGGATCAAATCCTAGCCTTGCGATGTCGGTGGGAACTAGCGTTGAGGCGGATGTATTTGCCGGGCTGTTGGTTGGCACACGGGTTGGCAGGGCTTCCGTCTCTGCCGCTGCCTGTTCGGTAGGGACATCCGCTTGACCCACTGCGCCGCTAAATACACCCGCTGCGGCCATGATCAATCCGATGATGACTACCGCTCCCACGCCGCCAATGCCGAGCAGGGCCGGGCTGATCCGGCGGGATGCACGCTGTGGCTTCTTCTGTGGAGCAGGTTGGGTGGGCGGCTTCGCTTGAGCCTCTTCGATGACCGGGAGCACCTCCGCATGCTGCTCAATGAAGGTTGAGTCGTCGTTGGCCTTGCGCGGCGGAGCCGTCAGGATCGGCTGGCCCGCTGCGGCAAAAGCCAATGCTCCCGCCACCTCGCTGGGGGTCGGATACCGATCCAGCGGGTCTTTCGCCATTGCCCGTTCGATGACCGTCTGCACCGTCTCCGGCAGATTGGGCCTTTCCTTCCGCACGTCCGGGATCGGCTCGTTCATGTGAGCCATCAGCACGCCCATCGGCGTATCGGCCTCGTACGGATGGCGGCCTGAGAGCAGTTGGTAAAGCGTCACTCCCAGCGCATACACATCCACCAACGTGGTAATTCCCCCACGTTTTGCCATCTCCGGGGCCATGTACGCAGGCGTGCCCACCATGCCACTCCCCGTAAGCTGTGCGGTCGATTCCGTGATCTTCGCGATCCCGAAGTCGGCCAGATACGCGTTATCCCGGTTGTCCAGCAGCACGTTGCTCGGTTTGAAATCACGGTGAATGATCCCATTATCGTGCGCGTATTCCAACCCATCGGCGATCTGCTGCACGAAGCCCACCACATCCGGCAGCGGAAGGCCGCCCATCTTGTGAATCCGATCCGCCAGTGAGCCACCTGTGAGGTATGCCATCACGATGTACGGCATCCCATCCTGCTCACCGAAGTCGTGTACGGGCAGGATGTGCGGATGCTGCAAGCTGGCGATTACCTTGACTTCCTGCATGAATCGCTGGAGGAACATCGGGTCTTGTAGGAAATGCGCGGGCAGCACCTTGATCGCCACCTGCCGCCCCATCGAAGTCTGGTCGGCGCGGTACACATTCGCCATGCCTCCGCGCCCGATCATCTCTTGAATCTGGTACTGTCCAAGCGTCTTCCCGCTGAGGTCTGTCATAGAGCGCCCTTCGATGTCGCACGTTCATGATGGAGAGGTTCCGACCACTATCGCAACTATAATGGCAACGCGGATGACACACAACTCTCGGCCCCTCCTGCCTTTCGCTGACGGCTGATCGCTAATGGCTGACCGCTTCTTTTACCACTTTTCGCTAACGAAAATCCAACCAGAATCGCGTTTCGATGATAGTTACAATCACGATTTTGTACTCAAATCTATATCCGCGATGGATTGATCAAATGATCAAGTGACATTTTCCCCCACTTGTTGTATCATTAGTTACGAACATACGTTCCATTCGTGTCAAGACTAACTTCGAATG
>JAHEME010000776.1 GCA_024643825.1 Chloroflexota bacterium
GTGGACCTTCAAAGACTCCTGTCGCAGGATATGTATTGCTCCTGCAATTCCCTGCAAGGGGTTACGAAGGTCGTGCCCAACCATGGCCGCAGTCTCCCCGATGGCTGCCAAACACTCAGCCTGCCGGAGACGCTCCTCCATCTCTACCCGTTCAGTTATGTCCCTAACGATCCCTTGAATACCGACCTCCTGCCCAGCCTTGAATATTGGAGCGCAACTGACCTCAACAATTACGAGGGCTCCGTCCTTCTTTGGAACTGTAAGCTGGAGCCTCTCGACAATCTCTCCCTTCGCTACACGCGCCAGAGCTGAAACGGCCTTCTGCCTGTCAGATTCAAGCAGGGACCTGCTGAAAGATGTTCCAATTGCCTCTTCAGGCCTATGCCCGAAAATTCTCTCTGCCGCTGGGGAAACGTAGGTGATCCGCCCTTCATGGTCAGCTTCGAAGATCTCATCAGTGCTCCTCTCAGCGATACCTCTGAATCTCTCCTCTGAGTCCTGGAGCTTTTGCTCCATACGCTTTCGTTCAGTGATATCTATGACGATCCCTCTCAAGCCGACAGGTTTGTTTCCACGCATGATCGGAGCAGCATTCACAATCGCGGGGAACGTGCTGCCATCTTTCCTCTGAAGCGTGTATTCGTCACCGCCTAACTTTTCCCCGCTCAGTATTCTCTGCATTCTATGCCGAGCCCTATCATGATCTTCTGGAACAAACATCTGAAAGGCGTTCAAACCTCTGCGGAGATCATCCTCGGTGTAGCCAGTCGTGGCAAATGTGATGCGGTTGGCGAAGAGAAGGTTGCCCTGTTCATTTATTTCGAACACGATCTGCGGCAGCAGGTCAGCCAGTTCTCTGAATCTCCTCTCACTCTCTGCCAGCTTGCCTGTCCTCTCAAGAACCAGCTGCTCCAAACTTTCCGAGTATTGTTTCAGCTGCTCTTCCAATGCTTTCCGCCGGGTGATGTCTTCGATGATGGCTAAGGAATAGACGGGGTTGCCTTTTGCGTCGCGAATGTACGAGGCCGTGAGGTTGGCGGGTAGAACGTCGCCATTCTTTTTGATGTAGCGCTTCTCAATGCTGAAGCGCGGTATTTCCCCTCTGCGCATTTTCTCGGTGAGTTCAACGCCTTCTCTCATGTCCTCCGGATGAGTGATATCGGTGAACTTGAGACCTGTCAGCTCATGTTGGCTGTATCCGAGCATCCTGCAGAGGGTCTTGTTCACTCTAACGAAATGATAGTCTGGGGAGAGTAGGGCCATGCCCAATGGGCCCTCCTCGAAAATTCTGCGGAAACGTGCTTCGTTTTCTAGCAAAGCTTCCTCCATTCGCCTCTGTTCAGTAACGTCGCGCCCGATTGCGATGGTCCCGATCGTTTTGCCATCTTGGTCGATTAGGGCACGTTCGTTCCAGGATATGATTCTAGTCTGCCCGTCTTTTCGTCTGATCTTTGTCTCAGTGTCCACGTCGGTCCTTCCACTTCGCAGCACATCGGTGACAGTTGCAGTGATTTGCTTTCGGTATTCTTGATCTGGGTAGAGCCACTCCCATATCTTTCCATGTTCCGCGACCTCTTCTCGGGAATAGCCGCTTATGGCTTCCGCAGCCTTGTTCCAGATTATGACGTTCTGTTCGTTATCGAGCACGTTGAGCCAGACGTACGCATTCTCTATGACGCTTCTGAAGAATTGATTAGACCTTGAGAGCTCGCTCTCCATCTGCTTTCGTTCAGTGATGTCGCCCATTGTGAACTCTACTGCGGGTCTACCTTGGTAGGTGATTCTTGCGGCTCGAACTATGACTGGGATTTCTGAGCCATCTCTAGTAGTGATGCTGATCTCATAGGGAGGAGTATCCTCACCTCGTAGCATTCTACTGATGTCTTTCTTGATTACACCTCTGAATCTTTCTGCCACCATCCTCTCTACTGGGCTGAATGACCGCGAGACGAGTTCATCGTAGGTCCAACCAAATCGTTTAACCGCAGTCCGGTTGACGTACTTGAGGACTCCATCTTGAAGAATCCCGATGAAGTTTGGTGAATTCTCCGCTAAAGCCCGATACTTCTCTTCGCTCTCCCGCTGCATCTCGTTCATCCTCTTGAACTGAACGAACGCGAACGCTGTTAGCGAGATTATGATGGCTC
>JAHEME010000117.1 GCA_024643825.1 Chloroflexota bacterium
GTTCATCATAGCAGGACTGCTCCTAGGATGTGGAGGAGGTGCAGCCGGAACACCAGAGGGCGGCGCATTGCCTGCCAACGCGGCTGCATTAGCTGCGGAACGTGGAATGTCGGCAGATGATGTCTATGCAGCCCTCAAAACCTATATGCCTTCGGGTGAGCTTGATCCTTATATCATGTTCGCCTCTGGTGGACAATCCGGTCAGGTGCTGGTGATCGGCGTTCCCTCCATGCGCATTCTGCGAATGATCGGTGTATTCACACAAGAATCGTGGCAGGGTTATGGCTTCGGTGGAGGAGCCGACGAAGTTCTCGCAGGGGGTGACGTAAACGGAAACCCCGTTCGATGGGGGGATACTCACCATCCAGCCCTGTCGGAGACACAGGGTGATTACGATGGCGGTTTTCTGTTCATCAATGACAAAGCCAATGCGCGTATCGCAGTGATCGATCTGCGTGACTTTGAAACCAAGCAGATCATCAAAACTCCCAACGCGATCAATGATCACGGGGGAGCCTTTGTGACACCAAACACCGAATATGTAATTGAAGGCCCGCAATATGCTGCGCCCATCGGATGGGAGTACGCTCCGCTTTCTGACTACCAGGAAAAATATCGCGGGGTGATCACGTTCTGGGCATTCGACCGTGCATCAGGTCGCATTGATGAGTCGAAGTCCTTCCAGATGGAACTGCCGCCATACTGGCAAGACCTTTGCGATGCTGGGAAGAGTGTCAGCAATGGATGGGTTTTCTGCAATTCCTTCAACACTGAGATGGCAATCGGTGGTGTTGAAGATGGTAATCCCCCCTTTGAAGCCGGCACAGCCAAGAATGATACCGACTACTTGCACATCATCAACTGGCAGAAGGCTGCTGAGGTGTATCAGGCTGGCAATACAGAAGAAATCAACGGGATGCCCGTCATTCGCATGCAAACCGCAATTGACGAAGGCCTTCTATATCTGACACCTGAACCGAAAAGCCCACATGGCTCCGACGTAACACCGGGTGGCGAGTACGTCGTTGTGGGTGGCAAGCTTGACCCCCATGTGACTATCTACTCGTTTGAAAAGATCATGGCAGCCATTGATGAGGGTGGGATGGAAGCCGACGCTTACGGAATTCCCGTTATTCCGCTGGATAAGGTAATGGAAGCGCAGGTCGAAGTTGGACTTGGCCCACTCCACACCGTCTTTGATGACAAGGGCTATGCGTATACTTCGCTGTTCCTTGACTCAGCGGTGGCGCGCTGGACGCTGGGCGGCCCCTATGATGAGTTGAACCCGGAAGATGGGTGGACTCTTGTTCAGCAGCTCCCAGTACAATACAACATCGGGCATATCACGGCAGCGGAAGGGGATACAGCATCGCCAGATGGACAGTATGTCGTTGCCCTAAACAAGTGGAGCATTGATCGTTTTGCCAATGTTGGGCCACTGCTGCCACAGAATTTTCAACTGGTTGACATCACAAAAACAGGCGATCAGATGAGCGTTCTGTACGACATGCCTATTGGTATGGCAGAGCCTCACTTTGCACAGATCATCAAAGCTGATAAGTTGCATCCGTTCGAGATTTATCCGGAGATTGGCTGGAATCCAGAAACCATGAGTATCGATCCCAATGCGATCACGAGCGCGGATGATGCTCGCCTCGAACGCAAGGGGAATAACGTTGAAATCTGGATGACAGCCGTTCGATCACACTTTACCCCGGAGCATGTTGAGGTGAAGGAAGGCGATCACGTTATCTGGCACATCACCAACATCGAGCGTACGCGCGATGCAACGCACGGGTTCGCCCTCTCCGGATACAATATCAACTTGAGCCTGGAACCGGGCGAGACGCAGACCATCGAATTCGATGCGACTATGTCTGGAACCTATACCTACTACTGCACAGAATTCTGTTCAGCCTTACATCTCGAAATGATAGGCTACTTCCTGGTAGAACCGTAGCCTATCCAGCCCTATCTGGCCCACTCCTGACATCAGGAGTGGGCCAGGCACCAGGGGCAAAGGATGAAATTTATGAAACGTTTTTTAGCTATCGATCCAGACATATATGTCTTGCTGCCAGATGGCACCAAGCGCCCGTTTATCGAGTATCTGCTTCCCAGCGCACTGCTCATGATCTCTGCCTTGCTCATTATGATCTCCATGTTTCTGCCATATTGGAGCATGACTCTGAATGCGCCACAGTACCCGGATGGTCTGAAGGTCTCAGTGTATGTCAACCGGCTGGAAGGAGATATGCGGGAAGTTGATGAGTTGAATCACTACCTGGGTATGCCGCCTCTGGATGAAGGGGGGCAGTTGGAGCGTTCGATTTCGATCTTTGCCATTGTGGTGCTGGGCCTGCTTCTTGTCGGTGGCGTTTTCATCCATAACCAGTGGGCAGGCATCCTGGCACTGCCAGTGATGGGCTACCCATTCATATTTCTGGCCGATCTGTGGTTCATACTTTACAGCTACGGGCACAGCATTGATCCTACCTCCGCCCTGGGAGGCGCAATTGAACCCTTTACCCCGCCCATATTTGGTATGGGAACCGTGGGACAATTTTCTACTGTAGCACAACCAGAAATCGGCCTGTATGTGGTTGTCCTGAGTATGATCGCAGTTGGCGCAGGATTATGGTTCCACCGGGCGGCCTACAAGCCCGTAGTGGATGCACGTAAGCGGGTGGCTGAGGCGTCTGCGAGTCAGGAGACGGGAACATCAGCATGAAGCGCTATCTGATAGCTGCTGCGATATGCCTCTTCGCACTGGGTCTGCCAGAAACAGCCTCGGCCTCGGAAGCCCGGCGGCTGGTTGTCTCTCCCGATGGCCCCTATACTCTGATCGCAGACGCTCTTGCTGATGCGCGCAATGGGGACGCCATTGAGGTGCATGCTGGCACGTATGCTGAGACACTGATCGTTGATCGCTCAGTCACCCTTGAAGGGTTGGGGTGGCCAGTCATTGACGGCGGCGAACAGGGTACAGTGGTCGATTTAATCGCACCAGGCATCGTGTTTCGCGGATTCGAGGTACGAGGCAGCGGCGTTGAACCAGATCGCGATCACGCCGGGATCACGGTGTCGGCATCCAATATCCTAGTAGAGCATAACCGTCTGAGAGATGTGTTATTTGGCATTTTCATTGCGCAGGCCGATGACTCGGTAGTGCGGGATAACGACATTACCAGCAAGCAGCAGTATGAAATGGGGCGTAAAGGTGATGGCATCCGACTGTGGTACAGCCAGAACGTCATCATTGAAGATAACCATGTCTCTGATGCCCGCGATGTGGTGGTCTGGTATTCCTCTGATGTAATCCTGCGTAGAAACACAATCGAAAATGGACGCTATGGCGTGCATTTAATGTACTGCGACCGCGCCATCATTGAGAACAACACGTTACAGGGAAACTCGGTTGGCATCTACTCAATGTATACCGATGGGGCAGTGTTCCGGGATAACATGATTCGGGGGCAGCGCGGCCCCAGCGGCTATGCACTGGCATTCAAAGACGCCAACAATATTAGCGTTACAGGGAACGTTCTGGTCGATAACCGTGTGGGGATATTTCTGGACGACACCCCATACGAAACTGCTGGCTATGGGCGCTTTGAGCAGAATATTCTGGCCTTCAATGATGTGGGTGTTATCGTTCAGGCTTCTGTGCATGGGAATAGCATTACGGGCAATACTCTGTGGGAAAATGCAGAGCAGGTTTCCATTCAGGGGGGCGGCGGATCGATGGACAATCTGTGGCAGGGTAATACCTGGAGCGATTACAGCGGCTTTGACGTGAACGGCGATGGGCTGGGTGATATACCCTACGTCTCTGAACGCTTATTCGAGAATCTGATGGATCATGAACCTCGTCTGCGGGCGTTGAGCTACAGCCCCGCAATACAGGCCATCGAGTTTGCCGCTTCCACCTTCCCGGTGGTGCGTCCACAGCCTAAACTCACCGATGTTGAACCACGCATTGAGCCTGCGCCACTGCCAGCCTTTGCGGCGCTGCCCCATGACAATGCAGGTCGCACAATCTTTGCCTCATTGCTGATTACTACTATTGGACTTATTAGTGGTGCGCTGATATGGCTACCGATACCACACCATCACACCTCTGGATCGCAGATTACAGGAGCAACTGGTATGGCGAGTCTTGAAGTGAGCAACAGCCTGGTCACAGCACAAAATGTTGCTAAGTGCTATGGAAAAACTCAGGCTCTGGATGGGATCTCGTTTGCCATGCATGCCGGGGAGGCGGTTGCGCTGTGGGGGCCAAATGGTGCGGGCAAAACCACTCTGCTCAAGGCTGTCCTGGGTCTGATCGTCTTTGACGGAAGCATTGAGGTTACAGGGTACAACGTTCAACGGAAGGGCAAACTTGCACGTAAGAGCATTGGGTATGTGCCGCAGGATGCCCTCTTTTATGATTGGACATTGAAAGAGACGATGGCCTTTTATACCCGGATCAAGAAAGCGGATTCGGCACGCACCCCCCTGCTGCTGGATCGGCTTGGCCTTACCGAACATAGTGGCAAGCGTGTTCCTGCACTCTCTGGCGGGCTGAAGCAACGCCTCGCGCTGGCTGTCGCCCTGTTGTCGGACCCACCCGTGATGCTGCTGGACGAACCGACAGCCAATCTGGATGTACGCGCCCGGCTGGATTATCTGGCACTTCTTGAAGAACTACGTTCCGAGGGAAAATTGATCCTGTATGCTTCTCATCGATTAGAAGAATTGGATGTATTGGCGGATCGGGTGCTGGTGCTGGAGAACGGACACCTGGTCAGCATTGTTTCTCCGCAGGAACTTCGGGAGAGCCTTGCCCCAGGGATTGAGATGACCCTGTGGATTCCGGAGGAACAGCGTCAGGCAGCATTGGAGTGCTTGACCCGCGAGGGGCTATCAGCGCATTTCAATGGACGCGGCACGGTGGTTGTGCATGTCTCTGGCACAGAGAAAGTTCAGCCGCTGCATGTGCTCAGTGCGCGTGACATCACTGTTCTTGACTTTGAATTGGAGCAGACCCAATCATGGAATTGACCCTGCTATGGACAATCGCCCAACGCGAACTACGCGAGGCGCTTCGTAATAAGTGGCTGTGGTTCTATGCAGTCGGGTTTGCGGGGCTGGCATTTGCACTTTCACAGGCAGGGCTTGCCTCGGCGGGGTATTCAGGGCTGGGCGGGTTTGGTCGCACTGCCGCCAGCCTGGTGAATGCACTGCTGCTGTTCGTACCGTTGATCGGGTTGAGCGTCGGGGCGGGAACGCTGGCGGCTGACCGCGAACGGGGAACGTTGATCTACTTGCTGGCCCAACCCGTGAGTCTTGCAGAGGTCTTCTTCGGCAAGGCACTGGGTGCAGCACTGGCGGTGGTTGCCTCGCTGGGACTTGGCTTCGGAGCGGCAGGGTTCGGACTGACCTCATCAGGTGGCGGCAACGCAGGTGCATACCTATCTCTGGCCGGATACACCCTGTTGTTTGCACTTGCCTCCCTGGGGCTTGGTTTCGTGATCAGTGTGCTGACCAGTAAGGGATCTACTGCCTCCGGGGGTGCATTGCTGCTATGGCTGGTACTGGTTTTTCTCGGCGATCTGGGACTCATCGGTGCAACGCTTGCACTTCGCCCGACACCTGCGGTTCTGTTTGGCATGCTGCTGATTAACCCGCTACAAGTTTTCAAGCTGGCGGCGATCTACAGTCTGCGTGCAACGCTAGATGCACTTGGTCCGGTTGGGCAGTACGCTGCTCATCGATTTGGAGAGGCGCTACCCCTGCTGCTTATGGGATTACTCCTGGGATGGATCATCGTTTCGTTTGGGAGCGCATTTGCTGTGTTTGCACGACGAGGTGATGGGTAACATCTGGCAAACGCCGAACAGTGCCCGTGGCTATCGATAAGAAAGGTTAAAAAAAAGAAGATGAAAGCCAGGATAGCTTTTCTAATCGTAGTGCTGACTTTCCTGCTAATGGTGATGCTCTCGGCCTGTGTGCCCAAAAGCGCTGCGGATCCTGTCCCGCCGGAGATCGTCTATGGACAGGACATGTGTGATGGGTGTGGCATGTTGATCGATGAACCACGCTTTGCCGCAGCTTTCATTCTGGAGAATGACGAGACGCGCAAGTTTGACGATACTGCGGAGATGTTCAGCTACGCTAGAGATCATCCCGAAGAGACGATCCGGGCATGGTTTGTGCATGATTACATCACTGAGGAATGGATCAATGGAGAGGCGGCATTCTATGTGATTGCCAACGATCTGACAACCCCTATGGGTTCTGGCCTCGTGGCCTTTGCCAGCCGTGATTCGGCAGAAACCTTCGCATCTGAGAATGGTGAGGATGTCATGACGTTTGATCAGGCACGAGAGGCTTTATCAATGGAAATGAATATGGGTAGCAACTGAATTCTTTACCTTTAGCTTATTGCTGACAAGTTAAGCAAATGTGTGCCCTGTCAAGATCGAATTATTCTGCCCGTTTTGACGCCCAATCGACGGAATCGGGGCAATACTGAGTAGCCAACGATGGGTCAATGCCTGAATACGTGGCTTTCAGAAGGCGATAGGGCTATCTTGGCGACACCTTGCTCGTGTAAAATGGCTCTTGACAAAGCTCAAAACCCCTTAACTTGTCAGCAATACCTTTAGCTATGAAATTTGCTTAATCAATGGAGAGACAAAATGAAAGCACATCATATTATACTTCTGTCACTGGTGGCACTAATCGCAATGGCGCTGGGCGCTTGCAGTCAGGCCACCCCCACACCGGAACCAACACCTACCCCTATTGGGGATGCCGCAGCAGGCGCAACCTCTTTTACCGGTACTTGTTCCAGTTGCCACGGGACGGATGCAAAAGGACTCCCAGGACTGGGAAAGGACCTTACCACCAGCGAGTTTGTCAAAGGTAAGACAGATCTGGAATTGGTAGACTTCGTTTTGCAGGGACGGCCATCGAGTGATCCAGCCAACACTACTGGCATCGATATGCCGCCAAAAGGCGGCAATCCTGCGCTTTCTGACCAGGATATTGCGAACATCGTAGTATATTTGCGAACAATCGCCCAGCAGCAATAGGCTAACCCTCATAAACCCATCCTCGGAGCTTGCTCCGAGGATGAATGACTCAAGCAGCTTGCTGGCATTGAGGTAAGGGGTTATTAGTCCGTCCTCAATGATCCTTAAGATATTCCCCGCGGTGTTCTCGACAACTATGCGACTCAGCGGTGGAAACTTGCCTGAGACAGTAGCCTATCGCAATCACTGCCATTATAGTTGCGGTCATGGTCGGAACCCCTCAATTCTGAACGTGGGCTATCGAAGGAAGCGTTCTATGTCGGACCTCAGCGGAACTATTCTCAGACAGTATCACATCCATGAGATGATCGGGCGGGGAGGCATGGCGAAAGACTCACAAGATCGCGTTAAGACCCCAGCAAGGTCGCGGGAGCGTTGATCGCCTCAATAGCCAGCAAGGCAAGCGAAAGACCGGGTTGCTGTGGGTAGTGGGCGGGCTAGCAATCGTTGGATTGAGCATCGGGGGCGTTTTGCTGACATCACGGAATCTCTCTGACAGCAAGGAGACTCCGATCCTGGAGCCAACTCAGGCTGCAACTGATGCTCCGACCGAAGAGACTTTCACCTTTCATCCAGCGCTCGGTGCATATAGCTGCCTTGTGAAGGGTCTGCCTGCCACAGCCTGCACAGGTGTAGCAGCTAACGATAAATGGACGCTCTACACTGAGAAAA
>JAHEME010000777.1 GCA_024643825.1 Chloroflexota bacterium
CCGCCCCGGCTGGATAGACTGGTGGCGGCATCCCTTCCGGGATCGCTGCGGAAGGGGTAGGTCGGGCAGCCGCAATATCAGGAGCGCCTGCCACGACCCCTTCCTGATTCGGAGCACGCCCCACTGTACTTCCTCCTACAATCACAGCAGCCGCGCCGCGATCCGACTCCTGATCACCCGTGATCTGCGCACGCACAACGTATTCGCCCTCGTCAGCAGGCGTCCATGCCAGTGGTGTGCCGGGGCCAGTTTCCGGTTCAGCGAGCACCGCGCCGCTGGCATCTGTGACCATCCAGTGTATTTGCAAGGCCGCATTCAGGGTGGAGGGCTGGTCGGCGCGAAACTCATCCACCGCTGCTGGGACTCCCGCGCTGTTGCCTTCCGCGAGCAGACCATCGAGCACGAACCCGGTGATCCTATATCGATTGATCCAATCCAGTTGGCTTCGCAGGGCCGCGCCCGTCATGAGCCAGATCGTATGCACACCATCCCCGGAATACACATCAAAGTGCGGGACGAGAACAGTCCCGCCCTGCTGAAAGTCTACGGCGTCTCCATCCAACCGAAACGAGAGTTCCTGACCCGGAGCAGGGCTTCTGGCTGCTGCGTCTGCCTCCCCGATCTGTCGAACCGCACCAAGTGGGTCCAGCGCATACTCATAGGGAATTGGCGTGATCTGGCTGCCCCACTCGTCCAAGCTGCGAGTGGAAACTTGTACGAGGATGTGCGTCCGGCTCACCTGTCCGGTGGCCCACGTCAGGAAACGTTCCGCCTGACCGCCTTCCCGCATCTCGCCAGGGGTTCCCGGAAGCGGCAAAATCAATAAATCGGCGGCGGCACCAAGACTCTGCCAATCGTAGCCACCCGTTTCCCAGCCGGAATCGCTCTCAGCAGGGGGTGGAACCTGTACCGCAAGAATCTTCCCGGACTCGTGAAACTGCCGGGCAATCTGTTCCACTAATGCAGTAAAGGCTGTTTGCTGATCGTCTTCCAAAACCCCAAAATCCAGCGCAACTCCACTGAAATCCTGCTGCTGCGCTAGCAAGGAAGTGTCCTCGAAGAATCGCTGCTGGGCAGGACGATCATTCAGCACAGCCTGTCGGGTATCTGAATCCGAGATGCGTACCACAGGCATCGTCGCCATATTCGCTGGCGCGTTGGCTTGCAAAGCAAGCTGGCTGGAATCCAACTCCCCATTCCCCAGCGCCTCAACACCCGACACGAACAGAAGATTCAATGCACCCGCTGCGGAGCCTTCAAGGGTCTGACCCTCCTCCAGCACCGATCCCAAAAGAGGGGCCACCCCCTGAGCACGAAATAACCCCACTGTGCCATCAATTGCTGGCGCGATGATCTCCCCGGCATGTTGATCAACTATCGTGGGCACGAATGCCCATACTCCAGCGATCTCATCCCAGCGATACAGATCGGGGAGGCTCGTCCTTTCTCCGTCAGTGTTGAATACCAGATCAACACCGGAGCCTTTCACACGAATCGTATACAGGGGGCTGACAGGCTCTAGCGTGGAGGGAAGGGCCTCGACTGCTTTGTCCCACTGTGCGTTATCTGAAAATTCCTGATACACAGTCGCTGTTATCTGGTAGCGGATAGGAGAATTCCCACGCAATCTAAGGTCGAGACCCGCATCCACCGGGAATGATCCTTGATCCGGGGTAAGGCGCTGGTACGAGCCGCCCGCTAACAACAGGCCAATCCATGTCACAACCAGCAGAACAGGAAGGATGAGCAGCAGCAATCTTCCCGACAGCCCAAAGGGGAGCGGAATCACATCCACAACGCGGAGTAAGCTCTGGAGACGCACCTTCCACGCAGCCAGATTCAAAGGCGTTTCAGGCATACGCGTTAGGGCTTCACCGCTGCTAATGCATCACAGGCGGGGCATCCACCACCCGGACGGATGATTGCATAGCCCCCCTGCGGATCAGCGCCATAGACAGTGAAATCGACGTTGAAGATGATCATCAGGCGCACCTTGCCACTCTGTGAAGCAAGCACCGCCGCCTGTGCCAGCCAATCGGCCTGATTGCCCACAGTGGTGTTCGCCGCCCAGCCAAAGGCCGATGGAAGCGAGCCATACCCTTCCGGTGTCAGGTAGCCAAGCTCGGTGAAGCAAAGCTGCT
>JAHEME010000118.1 GCA_024643825.1 Chloroflexota bacterium
TGTATCCCTGATGAGGCAGGTGAGTAGCATGGTTTCCCGGATCGTGTTGCTGAAGGGGGCATCAGCAAAGGATCGCACCCACTCGAAGACAAAGTTGCCGAAACTGTAGCAGATAACCTTGCCCTTATATACTTCGATCCCCTGCAGGATATGGGGATGCCCACCGAGAACAAGATCAGCGCCGGCGTCAACGGACAGATGAGCCAGCGCTTTTTGGTAGGTCGTCAGTGTGCGTGTGTGGCTTATCCCCCAGTGGTATGCGACCGCTACGACATCCGCTTGTTCCTTGGTCTGCTTAATATTGGATAGTACATGCTCAACGTCCTCCTCATCCATGTGAGGAGGCGGATACAAAGGATTTGCTCTTACCTGTGCGATACCGGGGCGAGTCTCTGTTGCCTGAAAACCGCGAGGGTAGAATGAGGCGTAGCCAAGGAAGGCTATGCGGCAGCCTTTCTTTTCTATGATGACAGGCTTCCGTGCCGAGACTATGTCTGTGCCTCCCCCCACGTATTTGATGCCGTTCTCATCCAGAAGCTCAAGGGTGTCCAGAAAAGCGTCTCTCTGTAAATCCAGGATGTGGTTATTAGCCACGGTCACAACATCAAACCCGGCCTTCTTCACCGCGGCCATAGTTGATGTACCTGAGCGATGGACGCTCATCTTTCCCGGCCAATCTTCGCCCCGGTCGCTGACGGGGCCCTCCAAAACACAGAATCTCAAGTCGTGCTCCCCAAGGATCGGCAGCACCTTGTCCATCGTATTCTCAGGAAGCGAGCCCAGGAAAACATCGCCTACGGCAGCGAGCGACAATTGTTCGTCCGACGGTTTGAGTTGGTTCATGCTAGCACTCCTATCGCATGGTTGCGCCGTTCCTATGTGAAATCTATGTCAGCCATCTCCCCAGGCCAGGGAGATGCTTAGAATAGCAAGTCCTACGTAGGTACAGCGAAGGAATGAGATTCGCGCCATCCCCCCCCTGCTGCTTCCCAGATCAGGATTTTGGTTTCCCGTCAGCGTCCAGACCGCCAAGCATGTACATCAGCTTGACCTTCCTGGATCCCATCATAGCGGTGGCAATTGCGATCATGGCATCGCGCGCATATCTCTCGATTGGAAGTTCCTTCTCCACACCCATACCTCCGAAAACCGCTATCGCAGATTGGGTCACTTTTCGCGCGACATTGCCCGCAAACCAGGTACTTGCGATAGCTTTCTCTTGATTTACTGCGCCATGGTCGATGGCCCAGGCTGTATGCCATACAAAGCTGCGCCCGGCCTGAAGATCAATATACATGTCAGCCAATCGCTCAGAAATAAACTGATGCTCAATGATGGGCTTGCCGCCTTGCACTCTGAGCTTGGCATAATCCAGAGAAGCTTCATAGGCAGCCCGGGCCAGCCCCAGATAATTGGCGCCAATCTCTACTAGATGATAGGGATTATTTCTTGCTTCCGAAGTTCCCTTCGCAAGCATGTTCTCCTCCGGCACATACACATCCTGAAAGACCAACTCGGCACTCTGGTATGCTCTCCACCCCACCCTGTCGTGGATTTTTGTTACGGAAAATCCGGGCGTATCCCTGGGAACAACGAACATTCCTGTCCCCTCTTTGGGGGGGACAGTCTTGTCGATTCGCCCGGTAACGGTGAATAGACGGGCCACACCACCAAGCGAGCTCATATGCTTGGTTCCGTTGAGCACATAGCCGCTGCCATTCTTCACCGCTGAAAGCCTCACCCCGCCCTCCGGGGACCCATGAAGCGTCTTGTCAGAATTTGGCTCGGTGTTGGCATTACATATCATGTAGGCGGGGTTATCTCGAAATTCCGTCAGGAACCGGTCACATTGGTCCTTAGTTCCACGGCGAGCGATTCGATCTGAATTGCTCCACATCTGGGAAAGAATCTTGCAGCAGGTGGAATCCACAAATGCCAGCTCATCACAGATGATGAGTCGCATTAAAGCACCTATCTCCTCGCCTCCATACTCTCTGGGCAGAGCGAGCGTCTTTAATCCGATCTTGTGCGCCTGGGCAAGCATGTCCCAGGGGAAATTGTCAGAAACGTTCTCTTTCCGGTCTATCTCTGCGGCTATCGGCTTGATATGCTCCTGAGCGAATCTACGGGCCAGGTTCTGAAAAGCCTGTTGTTCTTCGGTCAACTCGAACTCGTCATACATCTTTGCCTCCCTTATATCTAAGTGAGTGAAGAACCATCATTGCCTTCTGTCGCTGCCTTCATGCAACAAGCAGGACAATGACTGGTCACTGGCTGTTCCAGATCGAACCTTCTCTTAGACAACCCGACATCTCTCTGATATTGCTGGTGCTATCGCCAGAGCAAACAGACGGGGTTCTGAGGGTAATACAGTAGGAGATAATGGGACCGACACACGCGGTCGTATGCCGCGTGTGTCCGAAGAAAGAGGTAAGCAACCTGGACACACCATCAGCACAGGAGTTTGCTGATTCGGAAAAAGACACGAGGCATCGTACAGACATGGCATACTCTCACCAAACAGAGCGGTAAGAACGCAACTTGCTGAGTTCAGGACAAAGATGCACCGTCACTATGATCAATAGATTGTTTTCAAAAGCGAATCAGTTCGCTTGTAACAGATGCTCCTTGATAGATCGCCTACGCCACATAATCTGGCGGCAATCCCGAACACAATCGATGATATCCGCACGCCGGCAACCGTCTAACTGCTACGATCCTGAGGCTTGAGGAGTGAGTCGATCCTTAAGAACTGATGAAGCCTCATCACGGAGCAGTTTCCAGATATGGTCGCGCATCTCGACGTAGCGCGGGGTGATCTTGATGTCATTCTCATAGCGAGGACGTGGCAAATCGACTTCGATAATATCCTTGACCCGCCCTGGAACAGCGGTCATCACGACAATCTTGTCGCCAACAGTGATGGCCTCATCAATGCTGTGGGTAATGAAGATGACGGATTGGCCGGTCTGTGCGATGATGCGCTCCAGTTCGCCCTGCATGAGTTCACGTGACATAGCGTCAATGGCGGCAAAAGGTTCGTCCATCAGCAGAATGCGGGGTTCGGTAGCCAAAGCCCTCGCCAGACCGACTCGCTGGTTCATCCCACCGGACAACTCATGCGGGAAGGACTTCTCAAATCCGCTCAACCCCACCATATCGATGAAGTGCTGAATTCTGTCCTTCATGGCATCGTCTTTGACACCCTGGATTTCAAGACCAAACTTGACATTGTCCCATACAGTACGCCAGGGCAAGAGGGCATATTCCTGGAACACAACGCTGCGGTCTGTACCAGGCCCCTTGACGGGTTTACCAAAGATCAATAATTCCCCTCTGGTCTTTTCTACTTCCCCTGCAACCACGTTCATGAAGGTGGTTTTACCGCAGCCGCTTGGCCCAACGATCACGACAAATTCGCCGTCCCTGACGTTTAAGGTGAAATCGTGCAAGGCTAGTAATCGAGTTTGCTTGCGAATGAGCGTGTATTCGACACATACACCCTTGGCTTCAATTGAGTTTGTCACAACGGTTCTCCCATGCAGAAGTGTGATTAGAACTGCTGACTCACTTAGTAACGGATACGGTTGACAAAAGTCGGTCGCATGTACGAGCCATTGAGAAAGTGCTCCCAGAAAACCCGAAGGATGGTCATGTTATGCCAGACATCCGGGAGATGGAGCCATTTCATGATATGGCTTGGCAAAATAACTATATGTGATTTGCAAATCTCGTCAAAATGCTTCTGGTTTCATAAGCGCGCTTTCATCTCTCAGATCCCAGCGCGATACTAAAGACTGGACATGTGTGCTTTTGCCTGTTCGGACTCATTGAATTTGGCAACTGGCGTATCATTGACGCTCGTCCGGACATCGACCAGGACGGGCGCTGCCGTGCTCAATGCGGTAGACAACGCATCTTTCAGGTCTGCTGGATCGCTAACTTCGATTCCCTGGCAGCCCAGGCCGCGTGCGACCATCGCAAAGTTTACCCGGTTCAGGTCGGTAGATTGGAATTTGCCATCCCAGAAGGTAGCCTGATCCCATTTGATCCAGCCCATCGTACTGTTGTTGAGTACGACTACCGTCACGTTAAGACCTTCCTGAGCGAGCGTGGCGAGTTCGCCCAGACAGAAGGTCATGGCGCCGTCTCCAGCAAGGACAATCACCTTCGAGTTCGGGCGAGCGACCTGCGCCCCGATGGCGGCGGGCAGTCCCCAGCCTAGCCCGGCTGTCCCACGCGGGAATATGGCACGTCGGTTCCCGTAGACGTTGAAATACAGACCACCCCATCCGCCTGCAAAACTGGCATCGCAGACCAGAATATCGTCTGGCCCAGCGAGTTCGTCGATCAGCATTGCAACCTGCTGCGGATGAATGGGCGTCGTCGGGGCGGCCTCCGATTTCAGTTGTGCCGCCCAGGGGATGCGAGACTCCGCGATGCGCGCCTGAACTGCATCCAAAGAGCGAGGCGATCCACACTCGGCTAAGAGGGAAACGAGGGCCAGTTGAGCATCGGCAACGATGCCAACTTCAACAGGAAAGACCTTGCCGATCTCAGCCGGGTCGATATCGATATGGATGATGGCCTGGGATGGTGTGGGCAGCGTCCATTTGTAGGTCGGATTCTGGCCGAACTTATAACCGATAGCCAGGATTAGATCGGCCTCCTCGACGAACTGGCGGGCAACAGTCGTTCCGCCCAGAGCGCTCAATACACCCAGCGATAGGGGATGATTTTCAGGGAGAGAACCCTTTCCGGCCAGGGTGGTTGCGACGGGTACAGCAAGATGTTCAGCCAGCGCCATCAACTGTTCGGTGGCCTGTGAAGACCAAATACCGCCTCCAGCGATGATGACTGGCCTCTCGGCTTTCTCAAGAAGGTGGGCAGCGGCCCGGATGGCCTCAGGATCAGGGGCAGAGCGAAACGGTGGAATCGAGCCAAAGCGCGAGTCTACCGGCGGAGTGGGGCCATCATGAGCCGCTCTGAACAGGTCTTCCGGCAGTTCGATGGCGACAGGGCCAGGACGTCCTGTTGCAGCCATCTGAAAAGCGCGCTGCACCAGTTCCGATACTTTCTGGTCATTGGGCAGACGTGCCGTCCATTTGCACAGGGGATCGAGGATAGCAACCTGATCCACCAGTTGATTGCCGCCGCCTCGGTATCGCACGGCCAACCAATCGCTTGCCATGTCGCTGATCAGGGCAATGAGTGGGCTGGACGAGTTGAGTGCCTCGGCTAACCCGGAAACAAACTTGATCGCGCCGGGGCCGACTGTAGCATCACACACACCGACCCGCCCGGAGATGCGCGCGTATCCATCAGCGGCATAGGCTGCATTGCGCTCATCCCGCATGGGAAGATGGCGAATCTGCTCTGGACGGGAGCGGATGGCGTCGTAGAGGGGCAGGGTCTGCCCACCAGCCAGCCCGAAGACGACCGACACGCCATGATCGATCAATGTCTCAACGAGAACATCACCATTGTGGCGCGTCATGGCTGTATCACCATACGAATTGCCCCGCCTTCACGCTTGCGGAAGGCGTCGAAGGCGTCGTTGATCTCTTCGAGTGGATAAACGCGCGAGACCAACTTTCTGACATTGATCTTGCCAGCCGCGATCAGCTTGATCAGTTCTGGGTAGGCATTGGGGCTGGATCGCACGCCGAATAAATCGATCTCGTCAAGCGGGATGCGATCGGTGTTTAGCTCGACAGGTTTGTTGCCAGTCATCCCGATCAGCGCGACTCTCCCCCCACGCCGGACGCAGCCGAGGGCAGAATTAACAGCGGCGGGCGTTCCGGCGCACTCGAAGGCACAGTCCACTCCGATGCCGCCAGTCGCGTCGCGAATTTGTTTAACAGTGTCGCCAACCGTGTAGTCGATTACGACATCGGCTCCTAATTCGCGGGCCAGGTCAAGGCGGGGGCCGCGACCGACCACGATCACCCGGTCGGCTCCAACAGCGCGTGCCAACTGCAAGGTGATCAGGCCAACCAGACCAGGGCCGATGACCGCCACCATATCGCCAGCCTCGATGCGGCAACGGCGATAGGCGTGCAGACTCATAGCCCCCTGATTGACGATGGCCCCTTCCTCGAAGGTCACGTTATCAGGAATAACGTGGAGGATTGATTCTGGGCGAGAGGCATATTCAGCGAAGGCTCCTGGGGCAGTGTGCCCGTAGAGCTTATAGGCCTTATCTCTGGTGCGAGCGACCTCGCAAAGATTATATTTGCCGCGTCGGCACATGATGCACTGTCCGCAGCCCTTATGATTTTCGGCTACCACCCGGTCACCGATTTTTAGTTTCTTGACGTTCGCACCTACCTTAACCACCGTGCCGCCCCATTCGTGGCCCTGGATGAAAGGGAGTTCGGGCGGCCAGACGCCTTTGTAAACGCCTGACACGATTTTAAGATCGGTTCCGCATATGCCGCAGGCTCCTACACGAACGAGCGCCTCGTCAGGCTCGATTTCGGGGACAGGAACTTCCGCAACCCGGATGTCGTTGAAATCATAGGTGACGGCTGCGCGCATAGTAGAAGGAATTTCAGCCATGAGTCTCTCTTTCTTTATCAGTTAGGGAAGCTCGAAACGCGGGCGGGCAAATTCAATGTTGGCACGCTCGACGATATAGTCGGACACCTTTTCGCGAATTTCATCAGCCAGTTCAAGTGTGGCCTCGCCGGGCTGCCCATACCAGCCAGTGCCTGCGACTTCGTGAAAATCACGCAGGATGGGGTACACATCCCTCTGGCGGAAGATCTCATGCCCGTGATCGCCCTCTTCCTCCGGGGTGGGGTTGGTCGCCTTATCGATGTTGACGAGCGAGGGGTCGACCATCAGGACGGCGGCGGTCTCCATGTTGCCAGCATGGGTCATTTTGGCGCGCTCGCCGAACAGCCGGTTGGTGATGATGTGGGATTCGGCGACAACGACGCGCATGTTGAAGCTGCGCTGAATGCTGTCACCAGCAAGGCGAACCGTTGACGAATTGCCCTCGTGCCAGTTAATGAAGAGAACACGCTCAACACCGTGTGGGGCCAGACACTGACAGATGTCTTCGACAATGGAGATAAAGGTCTGGGGCCTGAAGGACAGACTGCCCGCCCACGACAGGTGGTAGGGCGAAACGCCGACCAGCGGCAGAGGCACCAGCACGGCATTCATTTTTCGGGCGACGACCTCGGCCAGATGATCGGCAGCGAAGGCATCAGTGCCCAGCGGCAGGTGCGGGCCATGCTGTTCGACGCTGCCCGGTGCCATCACGACCATGCGTGCAGCTTTCAGTCGCGATTCGGCTTCAGGCTGGGATAACCGTTCAAGACGAACTTCAAGAGTCATGTTTTTTATTCCCGTTCTATGGATGCAAGCACGGCTTCAAGAATATTGGCGTAGCTTCCGCAGCGGCAAAGATTGCCGGAGAGGTATTCGCGGATGGTTTGCTCGTCGGCCTGCGGGTATTCATTCAGCAGGGCGATGGTGGTCAGGATAAATCCGGGCGTGCAGTAAGCACACTGGAACCCGGCATGATCGATGAAAGCCTGCTGAACCGGATGCAGACGATCTCCATCAGCTAAACTTTCAATCGTGGTAATTGTTTTGCCTTCGGCCTGCATAGCGAGCATCAGGCAGCTACTGATGGGGTGGTTATCAACCAGTACGGTGCAGGCCCCACACATGCCAATGCCGCATCCTTCACGCGCT